>JACRFB010000052.1 GCA_016218045.1 Ignavibacteriota bacterium | reverse complement strand
TTTCCGGAAGGATGTTTCACATTTCCGGAAGGACGTTTCACATTTCCGGAAGGACGTTTCACATTTCCGGAAGGACGTTTCACATTTCCGGAAGGACGTTTCACATTTCCGGAAGGACGTTTCACATTTCCGGAAGGACGTGTCGCATTTCCGGAAGGACGTGTCGCATTTCCGGAAGGACGTTTCGCATTTCCGGAAGGACGTTTCGCATTTCCGGAAGGACGTTTTATTTCACCGAATGGACTTTTGCGATCATGGAATGGCAGAGCGGCCTGACGGAATGGCGGATTGATATCACGAAATCGAATTGTAAGCCAGCAGGATGTGGAATTTTTGCACTGCTTGACTTCACCTTTGGCGATGCGTATGTTCATTTCAGTGATAATCGGACAATGATGTCCGCACTGGGGCAGTGCACATCAATCGGAGCACGTATGAAAACACAGCGAAGTCTCATGGCAACAATGTGCGTGATGGCAGTTATCCTTTGCGGGGGGGGGGGGGGTAGCCCACGCCCAAACACGGGTTATGGATTCGACAACCTTTTTCCCGATCGGGCTGTATGGAATGTGGCCCGACACGGAACGTGATGCGGTCCGAAACGGAGATACGTTGACCACGGCACAATGGACGCAAGAGATCGCCAACACCCTCGGCTCCGAGATGGCAACACTGTACGACGGTGTGCAGAGCTCGGGTGAACATGCTGTGCGCTTCAACGCTGCTCCGTCCATTCCCGCGGGAGTGTATCGTTATAGTATCGTAACTGAGCACGGTACGACCACCGGCACACTACGTCTGCTGAGATAGGGGGTGTGTCATGAAAACAATCCTGACAATCTGTTTTGCAGCAATACTCCTTCACATCAACGCCGGTGCACAGTGGCTGCGATACGGACTTCCGTTGACTGATCCTCTATCCGCTCGCGAGTTTTTCTACCCTAGACTAATACCGGACGGAACAGGAGGTGCATTTGTTACCTGGGAAGACGTCACGTATGGCGTTCGGAAAGATGTATATATTCAGCGTGTGAATAATGACGGTCGGCCTCTCTGGGAGCGGTACGGGAAACAAGTGTCCATCACAGATTCCGTTCGGCAGCAATATCTTGAAGTCACCCCCATGTATAACGGCGCTGTAACAATGGCATGGGTGCATTATCCTTACGTACGGGTACAGAAGATCGACACGGCTGGGCAGGAGTATTGGGCTTCCGGCGGCGTGGTGATTAACAGCGCATCACGTCCTGCTGGGTTGGTGGATGTAACGCCCGACGGTGCGGGAGGAATGTATGTTGTAAGTTACAACTGGGATTTCACGCGCCCGTGGATCCAGCGGGTGGATTCGGGTGGTCGGCCGATGTGGGGTGACTCGTGTGTGTTGCTTTCACAGAGGCCCGATAGTGCCGCATACATTGCAGGCATCGACGTTCTTTGTGCCGACAGCAGTGGCGATGTATACGTGGCCTGGATCGAGCGCTGGACGGAGAAACGAACCGATGTAGATCACCAGGTATACATCCAAAAATTCGATCGCAATGGGGTTGCGCAGTGGACGGAAAACGGGATACCCGTGGCGGAGCACCCGAATTGGAATTGGCAGCTTGTGAAATTGGTGGAGGACAATGCCGGCGGTGTGTATGTGTTCTGGTATAAGGAGTTTGTACGGGACCAAGCGGCACAACATTTCGACAAATACGGGAAATGTTCTTTCGGCACCGATGGTGTAGTACTTATGAAAGGTCGTTCAAAGGGTGACATGTTGCCGGATGGAAAGGGCGGGGTGTATTTATATTATACGTTTCTCGGCGCCCCAAATTTTGTTTACTATGAGGCTCAGCATTACTCTAATAATCTTGATAGCTCATATTGGAACCCAACGAGACTTGGACATCATGGTGTGACCGTCGTTGATGAGAGCAATGGGTATCGTAAAGAATCCTTTTATCCGGAGTGTGAGGCAAGCCCAGATGGCAAGGGCGGATTATTCATCACCGGTGGGCAGTACGGTAGTCGCGAGCACTGGGTGCAGTGGATTGACAGCACTGGGACCGCACGATGGACGGCACCTGGCTCCGCCACAGTCGACGGCATAGAGGTTGAGACGAATCCTCCACGACCAGCAGCCATTCATCATCAACTGATCCGCATGGTGAAGCCTGGCGAAGCATTTCTCGTGTGGGCACAGTTAAACTCAGGTGAATTATCGTATCAACTCTATCTCGCGAAGATTACGACATCCGGGGTCGTGTCCGTGCAGTCTCTTGCTTCGAAGGAGCCGAATGACATTCAACTGGGATATACCTACCCCTCGCCCGCCGCAGGAGACACAACAATATCCGGAAACAACGGTGCCGCCGGGCATCTCACGCTTACATTACACGACATTCAGGGCCGTGAATTAGGGTCAGTATTCGATGGCGAGCGGGAAGCCGGACCATTCTCCGTCCCGTACAATGTCTCGCATCTCGCGCCCGGCACGTACTACATTCATGCGAGCAATGGTACCACGCGCTCCGTTCTACCACTCATTGTATATCGCACGCGGTGAGAAATACCCGTTCTAATCCTCGTGCGCCAGGTGGAAGGAGGAGTGAAAGTAGAAGGTAGCAAGGTGGAAAGCAGTAAGTAGCAAGGTGGAAGGTTGCAAAGCTGAAAAATTCAGCGCACACCCTGTCCCCTTTCCCCTTTCCCTTTTCCCGTTAACCGTTCTACTCCGGCAGCCGCACGAGGGTGAAATAGTCCGACTTTTCGAGTGTGTGAATGGCGAGGACGCCGGCGCGGACGAGACGGATGAGCAGGCGCGAGGCGCGGCGGTCAGAGACGTTGATGAGTTCCGCGTACTCTTTCACGGTGATGCGGTCGGCCTTTTCGAAATAGGCGAAGAGCCGGCGCTCGGCTTCACCCACGATGAGGCGCACGGGTCCGGTCTGCCCGCTGCGGTGCTGCATCACCTTCACCATTTCACGGCTGGCCTGAATGCTGTTCTCGCCCACGCGCACGTAGGCCTTGGCCTCGCCATCGTGCGAGTCCACCAGCATGTGCGGTTTGTTCGGACTTTCGGGCACCTCGACGCAGATCACATCGCGTCCCTGTACATTAAATATCGTGACGTCGTAGGTCAGAGGCGGATCCGCCAGTTCCTCGGCCGCGATACGGATGTCGTCGAGTTCTCCCTTTTCGCTCACAACCCCCACAAGCGCCTTATCGTCGTCGATACCGAAGATCACCGTGCCGCCCGCCGTGTTCGCAAAGGCGATCATCTCGCGCGCGATCTTTTCGGGCGACGAAACCTTGCGTTTGAATTCCACGTGCAGGCCTTCGCCCGCATCCACCAGCTCGGTAAAGACGTGGTACTTCATGACGCGTGGTCCGGGGCGGGGCGCTAGCCGCCGATCTTTCTGTAAATCGTGCCCTTGCGCCTGTTGATGAAACGCCCGTTCTCGAAGGGGGTGTGTTTCAGCGGACTCGAAATGATTGCCGCGAGGCGGATCGACTCTTCGCGCGACATCGAGGCGGCGGATTTGTGATAATAGTGGCGCGCAGCCGCCTCGGCGCCGAAGATGCCGGGACCGAGTTCGATGATGTTCAGGTAGATTTCGAGGATGCGTTTTTTCGGCAGATGCTTCTCGAGGCGGAAGGTGAGTATCGCCTCCTTTACCTTGCGCAGATACGAGCGGTCGTTCGAGAGGAAGAGGTTCTTGGCGAGTTGCATCGTGATCGTGCTGCCGCCGAAACGGATGCGTCCGGACCGCTCATTGCGTTTCATCGCGTTCTCGAGCGCGCGCCAGTCGATGCCCGAATGGCGGTAAAATCCTCCGTCTTCCACTGCGAGTACGGCGCGCACAAAACTGGGCGCAATTTTCTCGAGCGGCACAAAGGTGTTCTTGATCTCGAGTGTGCCTCCCGCCTCCTCCCAGCGCTGGCGCATCAGTGCCGACATCTCCGGATCGCGGTCGCGCAGCGCAATGATGCCCGCGCCCGGAAGAGTGAAGTACACGAAGGCCACGTAGCCCGCGATCGCAAACAGCACGATGCGGAAGAAACGGGACGCGGTCATGCGGGGACGGAACACTTTCATGCCCGAAAGATAGAATACGGAACGCAGAATTCAAGGGGAAGAATCCAGAAGCAAGAATCCAGAATTCAGAATGATAGCGGGGGGAGGGATGGGCACAGTACGGAAGGGATGGCGTACAAAATCTGGAGAATCTATGTACCTTGTGATCACGAGAATTCAATTACATTCACAGGCCATCGAGAGGATACGGAAGGCGCTTCCGAAGCGCTCCGGTCTTCAACACGAGTATACAGACCCACCGAAGTTTCATGCCGATTCTCTGCAACTACTACGTCACATATCGCTGCAACGCATATTGCCCGTTCTGTCATTTCGGGGATCACGCGCAGTTTAAGGCAAGCACACACGCGCGCACGGAGGATGTGCTTCGGAATCTCCCGGAGCTGCGGCGCTTGGGAGTTCGGTTTATCGATTTTACGGGAGGGGAGCCGCTCCTCCATCCCGATATCGATGTATTCACGCGCCGGGCGACGGAATTGGGAATGACCGCCAGCATCACCACGAACGCGCTGCTGTACCCGAAATGGGCCGAGCGACTGCGGGGCAGTGTCGGTCTGCTGCATTTCTCGCTCGACAGCGCCGACCGCGAGGAACATGATACCCTGCGCGGGGTACCCTGTTTTGATGCCGTGCTCGAATCCATCGAAATCGCCCGCGCGCTCGGCGAACATCCCGACCTGCTCTTCACCATCACCAACACAAACTACGAACAACTGCCGGCTGTGCATTCGCTTGCTCGGGCACAAAATCTTCTTCTTCTTCTCAATCCCATCTTCAGTTATTTCAATGAACAGGGCTTGACAGATGAAGCTATGGATTATGTGGAAAAATTCAGCAGCAGGGCGGGGGTGTATCTGAATCCCTCGTTCCTCGCCCTGCGGCGCCGCGGCGGAAACGATCCTTCGAAGCCACTGTGCAAGGCCGTGTCGCGGGTCATTGTTGTGTCGCCCGAGAACAGCATCCTGCTTCCGTGCTACCATTTCAGCAACGAATCCATTCCGATAGGAGATTCGCTGGTGGCGGCGCACAGATCCGACCGTGTCGCCTGGCATCGGGAGAGGCAGGGCCGTCACGATTTCTGCCGGGGTTGCACCGTGAATTGTTATTTCGAGCCCTCCTTCGCGTTTCCGGTGAACGCGCTCTCAATTCGTTCGGTGCCCTCGAAACTGCGGTATGGGTATCACAAATACCTGAAACAACGGAAGCTGCGGTAGGTCATTCCCGAGGAACACACGGAATAACACGGAACACGTTCTGTGTCAACCCATAAGGTATCCGTGTCTCACACCTGTTCCGTGGGTGCATTTTTGCCCTGGATTCCGAGCGTACACCCTTTGCCTTTTCGCCATTTTTGCGCTAAATTCGTACTTGCGATTGGCATTGCCCGCGAAGCTGCGCCCCTTGTTCCTCACTAATAACGGGCGTTTTTTCATATAACCATGGAGCATCCATGAGTATCGACATCCAGGAAATCAACCAGAAAATTCAGCAGGAAAGCGCCTTTATCGACGCCTTGCGCCTCGAAATCGGCAAAGTCATCATCGGGCAGAAGGCCATGGTGGACCGGCTTCTGATCGGTCTGCTGGGCAACGGACACATCCTTCTTGAAGGTGTGCCGGGTCTGGCAAAAACCACTGCGATCAAAACCCTGGCCGCCGCAATGCATGCGCGTTTCCATCGTATCCAGTTCACGCCCGACTTGCTGCCCGCCGATCTGGTCGGTACCATGATCTACAATCAGAAGACGGGCGATTTCCAGACGAAACAGGGACCGATCTTCGCCAATTTTATTCTCGCCGACGAAATCAACCGCTCGCCCGCCAAGGTGCAGAGCGCGCTGCTCGAGGCGATGCAGGAGCGGCAGGTCACGATCGGCGAGCACACCTATCCGCTGCCGGAACCCTTCCTCGTCATGGCCACGCAGAATCCCATCGAGCAGGAAGGCACGTATCCGCTGCCCGAAGCGCAGGTCGATCGTTTTATGCTGAAGGTGATCATCGACTATCCGAAGCGTGACGAGGAGCTGCTGATCATGCGCCAGCAGGTGGCCAACGAGATGCCGGGCGTGTCGCCCGTAGTGAGCGCCGACGACGTGCTCCGCGCGCGCGGCGCAGTGCATTCCGTGTACATGGATGAGAAGATCGAGAAATACATCCTCGACATCGTGTTTGCGACCAGGCAGCCGAAGGAGGCCAAACTCGAGCGGCTGGCGGATTACATCTCGTACGGCGCGTCACCGCGCGCGAGCATCTTCCTGGCGATCGCGGGCAAGGCCTACGCCTTCATTCAGCGCCGCGGCTACGTGATTCCCGAGGACATCCGCTCCGTGGCATTTGATGTGCTTCGCCACCGCGTCGCCGTCACCTATGAAGCGGAAGCCGAAAACCTGACCTCGGAGAACATCATTCAGGACATTCTCAACACCGTCGAAGTCCCCTGATTCCGCCGCGCCACACCGCGCAGCATACAGCGCCGATGGATACCAAAGACATCATCCGCAACGTCCGGCAGATCGAGATCCGCACGCGCGGTCTCGTGAACCAGCTCTTTTCCGGCGAATACCACAGCGTCTTTAAAGGGCGCGGCATGGAATTCTCGGAAGTGCGCGAGTACGAGTTCGGCGACGACGTGCGCGCCATCGACTGGAACGTGTCGGCCCGTTTCAACAAACCCTTCGTGAAGGTGTTCGAGGAGGAACGCGAGCTGACCGTGATGCTGCTCGTGGACATGAGCGGCTCGCAGGAATACGGCACAGGGGCGCGCTTCAAACGCGACATCGCCGCGGAACTCTGCGCCGTGCTGGCCTTCTCGGCCATCAAGAACAACGACAAGGTGGGGCTCATCATATTCACCGACCGCATCGAGACGTTTATTCCGCCGAAGAAGGGCCGCACGCATATTCTTCGCATCATCCGCGAATTCCTCGCCTTCAAACCCGAAGGCCGCGGCACCAACATCCGCCAGGCGCTCGAGTACTGCTCGCGCGTCGTGAAGAAACGCGCCATCGTGTTTCTGGTGTCGGACTTCCTCGCGGGCGATTTCGACAAACCGCTGCGTATACTGGGTCGAAAACACGATCTCATCGCCGTCCATCTGCAGGATCCGAAGGAAGCCGAGTTGCCCGATGCCGGACTCGTGGTGCTGCACGATGCGGAGACCGGCGAGGAACGTCTTGTGGACACGTCGCTTCCGGCGGTACGCGGACAATACAAATCCGCCTGGGCAGACAGGATCACGCAGCGGCTGCGCCTCTTCGCCCGCGCCAACGTCGATTCCATCGCCATCGACATACACGGATCATACATACAGCCATTGGTCGCATTCTTCCGCATGAGGGAGCGTCGACAGTGAAACTCCGTGCAACATTGCTGTTGCTTCTCCTAATCTTGCTTCTCGGCGCAGGCCGGCTCGACGCGCAGGAACCCGTGCGCGCGACGGCCGCGGCCGATTCCAACCGCGCACTCATCGGCGCGTGGATAGGCGCCACACTGCATGTCGAGGCCGAAAAGGGCGTGACGCTGACATTGCCCGAAGGCAAGGACGATATACGCGGCGCCGACATCGTGTCATCGGAACCCGAACAGCGCAGCACGCAGAACGGGCGCACCGTTGTGACGAAGAAGTACACGATCGCCTGTTTCGACACCGGGCGCGTTCAAATGGTGCTGAGCGTCCGCTACAAAAAGCAGGGCGACACCACGACGTACCGCGCAGAAACCGCACCGCTGGCCTTCACCATTTCGGGCATCCCCGTCGACACGAGCCAGGCCTTCCGCGACATTAAGGACGTGCTCGACGTGCCGCTGACCTTCTGGGAAATCGCGCTCTACGTGCTGCTGATGCTGTGTGTTGCCGCGCTGCTGTGGTACCTGTGGCGCCGCTACAGCCGCAGGCCCGAACCGGAGCCGGAAACCTACGCCGAACCCGAGCCCGAGCCGGTTCCGGCGTACGATATCGCCGCGGCGAAATTGCGCGACATTGAGGCGCGGAAACTCTGGGAACAGGGCCGGCACAAGGAATATCAGAGCGCTGTGTCCGATACTGTGCGCGAGTACATCGAGGGGCGTTTCGCGCAGCCGGCGCTCGAGCAGACGAGCACCGAAATCGTGATCGGACTCGCGCGCGCGGGAGTGGATCCGGCGCGTATCACGACACTCGAGCAGTCGCTGCGTCTGGCCGACATGACAAAGTTCGCGAAATACGAGCCCTCGCCCGTTGAACATGCGCGCGCGATGAGTACCGCGTGGGAGTTCCTCGAAGCCACACGTCCGCGCACGGAGTCGGGCGGGGAGGAACGCTTCGATGTTTGACGCACACACGCAGTTTGCGAATCCGGGTTTCCTGTGGCTGCTGGCCGTGCTGCCGCTGTACGCGGCCTGGTATTTCTGGCGCGGACGCCGCGGAACCTCATCGCTGCGGCATTCCTCGCTCGAGGCCTTCGCGGGCACTCCGGCGGGCTGGCGGGTGCGGCTGCGCTATCTGCCCTTCATCATTCGGGTGATTGCCGTTGCGGCTCTGATCGTCGGATTCGCGCGGCCGCAGAGCACGGCCAAGGGCGAGAATGTGTTCCGTGAAGGTATCGACATCACTCTGGCGGTGGACATATCGGGATCGATGCTGGCGGAGGACTTCCGGCCCAATCGCCTCGAGGCGGCCAAGGATGTTGCCGCGGAATTTATCCGCGGACGTATGAACGACCGCATCGGACTCGTCATATTTTCCGGCGAGAGTTTCACCCAATGTCCACTGACCACCGATTACGACGTGCTCACGGATCTCCTCAAGAAAGTGAAGATGGGGAACCTGAAAGACGGCACCGCGATCGGCGAAGGCATCGCGACGGCGGTGAGCCGCATGCGCACGAGCAAGGCCAAGAGCAAGGTGATGATCCTGCTCACCGACGGCATCAACAACATGGGCTCCATCGATCCTCTCACCGCGGCGCAGATCGCCGCGCAGTTCGGCATACGCATCTACTGTATCGGCGTAGGCACGCGCGGCATGGCGCCGTATCCTGTCAAGACGCCGTACGGCATCGTGTACCAGCAGATGCCCGTCGAAATCGACGAGGCGATGCTGCAGCAGGTGTCGGATGCTACGGGTGGGAAATACTTCCGCGCCACGAGCAACCGCAAGCTCGCGGAAATATACGAGCAGATCGATGCGCTCGAGCGCACCAAGATCGAAGTGACCGAGTTCCGTCGCTACAAGGAGTTGTTCTCGGACTGGGCGCTGCTCGGCGCCGCGCTGCTTGCACTCGAGCTACTTCTTTCGTCGTTTGTCTTCAGAAAAATCCCGTAAACGCCGCACACGCATACACATGATCCGTTTCGCTCATCCGGAATATTTTGTCTACTTCCTGCTGCTGCTGCCGCTGGCCGGTATTGTGTGGCTCGTCTGGCGTTTGAAGACGCGGGCGATTCGGGTCTATGGGAACGAGGCAACCATGCTGCGAATGGTAGGGGAGCGGAGCCGTGTGAAATACTGGCTGCGCGCATCCCTGCATTTCGCCGCCGCCGCCTGCCTGATACTCGCCTTCATCAATCCGCAGATCGGCACCAAGTTCGAGGAAGTGACACGCAGCGGCATAGACCTCATCGTGGCGCTCGACGTGTCGGCGAGCATGCTCGCGCAGGACATCACGCCCAACCGCATCACGGCAGCGAAGCGCGAACTCGAACAGCTTATCGACCGCCTCAGCGGAGACCGTATCGGCATCATCGTTTTTTCAGGCGACGCCTACACGCAGCTACCCCTCACCACCGATTACAGCGCGGCCTTGATGCTGAGCGACATCATCACGGTCGGCAGCGCGCCGACGCCGGGCACCTCGATCGGCAGCGCTATCACGCTGGCGCTCGAATCGTTCGCGAAGGACGAGGGCAAACACAAGGCGATGATCATCATCACCGACGGCGAGAATCATGAGGACGATCCCGTGAGCGCTGCGAAGGACGCCGCCTCGAAGGGTGTGGTGATACACGCCATCGGCATGGGCTCGCCCGACGGCGCGCCGATTCCGCTCGGACCCGATGGCGCCGCCGAGGGCTTCAAGGCCGACGAGTCCGGAAAAACCATTCTCACGAAGCTGGACGAATCCATACTCCAGCGTGTCGTCGAGGAGACGGGCGGGAGTTATATCCGCGCATCGAATACTCGCGACGATCTTGCGGCGGTGTTCGCGCAGATCGAAAAAATGGAGAAGAAGGAATTCGGCACGAAGCAGTTCACGAATTACGAGGACCGCTTCCAGTACCCGCTCGGCGCCGCCATTCTGCTGCTGCTGCTCGAAGCGGGTCTGTCGGAGAAACGGAATCGATTCCTGTCGCGCTTCAAGATTTTTGCACCGAAGGAATGAAGGGACCGTCGCGCATGAAACACATCGTCCTGATCCTGCTCCTTCTCGCCGTCGCGCCATTGCTGGCGCACGCGCAATCCACGTACCGCCGCGAGGTGAACGAGGGCAACGACCTGTATCGCGAGAAAAAATTCCCCGAAGCGAAAAAGCGCTACAACGACGCCGTGGCAACGGAGCCCGGGCGTGTCGAAGGCCACTACAATCTCGGCAACACGGCCTACCGCGCCGAGGATCCTGCAGGCGCCATCGAGCACTACAAACGCGCGGGCGAGCGCGCGCGCAGCAAGGAAGAGGGCGCCCGGCTCTGGTACAACGGCGGCAACGCCGCCATGAAAATGGGGCAGTACGAACAGGCCGTCGAGGCGTTTAAACAGTCGCTGAAACTGAATCCCAACGACGAGGACGCGCGCTACAACCTGCTCTACGCGATGCAGAAGCTCGCGCAGCAGCAGCAACAGCAGAAGAATCAGAACAAGGATCAGAAGCAGGATCAGAAAAAGGACCAGGAAAAGCAGGATCAGAAACAGGACAAGCAGAAACAGGATCAGAACAAACAGGACCAGAACAAGCAGGATCAGCAGAAGCAGGACAAGGACAAGCAGGATCAGCAGCAGAAACCCGATCAGCAGAAGCAGGACCAGAAGAAACAGGATTCGCAGCAGCCGCCCCCGCCGCGCGACAACAAGCAGATGTCGAAGCAGCAGGCCGAGCAGATACTGAAGGCCCTCGAGCGCGACGAGAAGGAACTGCAGAAGAAGAACCGCGAGAAACGCGCCGCCACGCGCGTGCCCGTGGAAAAGGACTGGTGAGACCGGCCATGCGCGACGAATCGGATAAAAAGATGCGTTTATCCCTTGTTATCGGACTGGCCGCCCTGGTGTGGATGACGGGCGGCGTTCCCGGCGCAGCACAGGACGTAAATTTCACCGCATCGGCGCCGAAGACGACGGTGGCGCTCGGGGAGCAATTCCAGGTCTCCTTTACGCTGTCGGGCGGTGCGCTCAAGGCGTACAAAGATTTCCGCCAGCCGAATCTCAACGCCAGTTTTCTAACGCTCATGGGGCCGAGCACGTCGCAGTCGATGCAGTGGATCAACGGGCGCACGTCCACATCCATTACCTGGACGTACATTCTTCAGCCCCGCAACACGGGCACATACAGCATTCTTCCCGCCACGATTCAGTACGACGGTCAGACCCTCGCGAGCAATGCGCTCACCATCAAGGTGACGGCGGGCGCGCCCGGAGGACAGCAGCAGAATCCCGCGCAGGGCGGGGGCAAGTCCGACGAGGCCGTCAAGGTGGATCTTGGCGACAATCTTTTTATCAAGGCGCTGGTGAGCAAGCGCAGCGTGTATGTCGGCGAGCCGATTCTCGTCACCTACAAGTTGTACTCGCGCGTGTCGTTCCGTGTGGACAACATCGCGAAGGTCCCGCGCATGGTGGGGTTCTGGTCCGAGGACATCGACATGCCGCAGCAGGTGCGGCCGGAAGTCGAGTCGTACGGCGGGAAGCAGTACGAGACGTACACGATGAAAAAAGTCGTGTACTTCCCGACGCAGACGGGCACGCTGACCATCGATCCATTCGAGATCAACTGCACCGTGCAGGTGCGCGCGAAGAGGAAATCCGGCGACGACTTCTTCGATCGTTTTTTTAATGATCCGTTTTTCGACACGTATAAAAACGTGCAGAAGTCGCTGCTCACCGAGAAGATCGGCGTGCAGGTGAAACCCCTGCCCGAGCAGGGTAAACCCTACTCCTTCCGCGGCGCCGTGGGCGACTTCACCATGCAGACTTCGATCGACAAGACGCGGCTCAAGGTGAACGAGACCGCGACTATGAAGGTGGTGTTGCGGGGCGAGGGCAACATCAAGCTCCTCGAAGAACCCGTCATCGAATTTCCCAACGGCATCGAACACTACGATCCGAAAATATCGGAGGAGATCATCCGTTCCGGCGGCACGATCACCGGTGTGAAGACCTTCGAATATCTTCTCATCCCGCGCTACGCGGGCGACATGGACATTCCGGCCGCGAGTTTCGCATTTTTCAACATCGGCAAGAACAGGTACGAGGAACGTACGGGCGAGGCCGTACGGCTCCGCGTGGAAGACGATCCGAACGCTCGCGTCGACGAGACCTCGCGTCTGCGCGCCGAACGCCGCCGTCGCGACATACATCCGCTGCTGCCGTACGACGCGGAGGCGGCCTCCGAGCCAGGGCGGCCCGGCGCTGGAAGTATGCTGCTGCTTTTCGGCGCGCCACTCGCGGCGCTCGCGGGAGCGCTCGTCTGGAAGCGCCGTTACGACCGTGTCCATGGCGACGTGACGGGCCTGCGCATGCGCCGCGCCACACGCCTGGCCGAGAAACATCTCGCGCGCTCGAAGAAGTATCTGCAGGCGAACAACATCGACGCGTATTACCTTGAGATCGCGCGCGCGCTCTGGGGCTTCGTGCAGAATAAACTTGCGCTGCCGACCTCCGACACGTCGGTGGATGCGGTGACGGAGGCGCTCGTCGCGCGTGCACTCGTGCCCGAGACCGTCGAGGCCGTGCGTTCGGCCCTTATCGCAACGGAAGCCGCGCGCTTTTCGCCCACCCGTTCAAGCGAGGACGAGATGCGCGGACTCTACGACACGGCGCGCACCGCAATCGTATCACTCGAACAGGCCTTGCGCGCATGAAACGGCTGCTTCTGCTCCTCGTCCTTGTTGCAGGCGCGCATGCCGCCCCCGATCCGGCGGCAGTATTCCGCGAAGCGGGCGCGGCCTATGCTCGCGGCGATTTTCACAGCGCCGTCGGGCTCTACGAACGTCTGCTGAAGGAGAGTGCGCCGTCGGCTGCGCTGTACACCAATCTGGGCAACGCGTATTTCAAGAGTGGTTCGCTGGCGCGCGCCGTGCTTGCGTATGAACGCGCACATCGCATCGATCCATCCAATGCTGTCATTGTGGAAAATCTCGCCATCGCCAACGCCCGGCTCCGCGACCAGGTGGAACCCATGCCGCTGCTCTTTGTGGTGCAGTGGTGGAACACCGTGAAGGACGAGAATACGCCGGCGTCGCTGTTGACGTGGTCCGCGATAATTCTCTGGGCCTTGGCCTCGGCTCTCTTTGTGTTTTTTGGCATCGAGCGCGTGCTGTTGCGACGTGTCGCGCTGCTTGCGGGGATCGCCTTCGCCGGCCTGTTCAGCGCATCACTGTTCCTGTATCTGGATCGTGTCGAGGATCTCGAGAGCCGCCGCCATGCGATAATACTGGCGCGAGAGGCCTCCGTGCGCAGCGCTCCCGACGCGAGCGGCATCGAAAGTTTCCTTGTCCACGAAGGACTCAAAGTTGAGATTCGCGATCAGCGCGGTACGTGGAGCCGTATCGTACTCGCCGACGGTACCGAGGGCTGGATCGACACGCGCGCCATCGAACGGATCTGAGTTACCGCCGCCTTTGATATCCGCGGTGGATTTTGTGATATTCGATCCATGCAGACAGAGCGCTTTTCCAGCTCATTTCACGCGGCCGCAGGGCGGAGTGTCCTGGTCGCCGTGCTGTATGGCCTTCTCTCCGTGATGCAGTCGTTTGCGGTTGCGTCTGAAGTTGATGAGGGACCATCCGCGCGGCGTCGCTACATCGGCGTAATTCTCTCGTACGATGTTGCGATATCGGCCGGCAGTTTTTCCACGGCCTGTGATTGCGGATACGGAGAGGGGAGCGGAGCCGGCCCCACGGCAGGTCTGCAGTTCGATATGGCGATCAACGAGCAATTCCGTTTTGCCGTCGCCGGCCTGTACCGGCGTCTGGACGCGACGTACGAGACGGCCGAAACACGCATCACCTATATTGCCGACCTTGGCATGTACCGTCCCATCGATTTTGCACGGCGCGTCGAGCTTTCATATTCGTGGTTTGGCGTTCTTGCTTCGGCGGAATGGCGTCCCTGGCAGGCGCCTCTGCATTTCGCCGCCGGTCTTTCACTGGGGTACCTCGGCGGAGATCACCTGCTCGAAACCGAACGTATTCAAACCGCGGGAATCGGCTATCCTGAAACGGGCACTACGGATCGCACGTACCACGACGGGGCCATTGATGCGCTGACCGACGCTGATGGGAGCAAGGTCCTACCTGTGCGGCGTCTGCAGGTTGGTTTGGAAGCCGCGGTGGGCTACGACATCCGCATCGGAACAGACACCTATCTCGCACCACGGGTGAGTCTGTCTTATCCTCTGACATCACTCTCCACAAACGCTCCGTCGTGGTCTCAGCCGCGCGTTGGGTTTGGCCTCCTCATAAGGTTCGGACTATGAAAAACATTCGACGAGTCGTGTCGATCGGCATTGTGTGTTGTTGCAGTCTGCTCTTTTCCGTCGCATCAACGTACGCACAGGGCGGCAGTGAAGGGGAGTATTCGAAGCGGGTCGGCCGTGTGGATGCGAGTCTGCTTTTCGGCGGCCTGCTGGCGCTCGGCAGTGGGACCTTCACAACATCCTGCGACTGTCTGTTCGATGCGGGACTCTCCGGCTTCGGCGGCTATGGCGGAGCGGGCATCTCGTACGCCGTTACGGGCGATATCGACGTGCTCGGGCGTGTTGCGTACCAAACACTCGCCGCCACCTACACGAAGGAAAACACGGCGCTGCGTTACACGTCCGACGGTTCCACCGCAACGGTTGTCTTCCGTCGCGAAGCGGAAATGGCATATGGCACCCTCGCTTTCGCTGTGCTGGGCCGCTGGCGCAGCGGTTTCGAAACACTGTGGCTTGCAGGCGGACCGGAGGTTGCGATTCTTTTTCCCGGTGCATACAAGGAGACCGAGGAAATCATTTCGGGCCGCGGGGTATACGCATCCACAGGCACACGGAACATACTCCTGGCAGACCAACCGCTCGATGAACAGTTCAAGGACATGCGCACCGTTGGTGTATCGTTGTGTATCGGCGCCGGGTACGATCTGATCCTCGACAAACGACTGACCATCACCCCCGAGCTGATGTGGTCGTATCCGGTGACAACATTTCTGCCATCAACAAACGCGTTACGTCATTTCCCGCTGCGCGCGGGTGTAGCGCTTACTGTTCAGCTCTAGATCTCCTCATACGCCTGCTCGCAGGGTCTGGACGAACGCGTCTCAATCTTCAGCACTTCTGGCAATGATATGTTTACGATGGAGCAAAACCGTGTTGCTCCTCATCGCGGCATCCATCCCGCTTGCTGCTCAGCCTGCTGATCCGGTGCTTGCGCCGGGCGCCGGATACTTTGTATTTCATGTGCAGGCGGGCGCCGTTCTCGTGCGCGGGAGCGGATCATTTACCAGCACCTGTGAATGTACGTTCGATGAGAGCCCCACTGGTTTCGGTGCGTATCTGGGAGCGGGATTTTCATACGGTATTACTGACAACCTGCGCGTGCTCGCCCGTATGGCGGTGCAACAGTACACCGCGGCGTACGAGAAGACACGGACTGTCACCATCCCTGCACGCGGCAGCGACGGGACCATCCGCCTGCAGAAGGTCATGATGCGGCGATCGGCCGACATGTCTCTCACGCGTCTCTCATGTTCACTTCTTGGGCAGTGGCACAGCGGGATCGGCAGATTCTGGCTCGCTGGAGGACCCGAATTTTCACTCGTTCTCCCCGGACGCTACACCGATGCGGATGAAATCCTTGGCTGTGTCGCTGATTACCAGACTACAGGCACTCCGTGTGCATGGGTGGTCACCGACAAAGCCCTCGACGCACACTTCGCCGATTTGCGCATCGGCCTGGTCTCGGTGTCGATGATAGCGGGCTACGATTTCGTCTTCATGGATACGATGACACTGACTCCCGAAATCGGTTGGTCGTATCAGCTCACCGCCCTTATTCCCACACACCCATCATTACAACATAATCCGGTCCAGTTCGGCGTGTCGTTGGGGATGCGCTTGTAATGGCATAGAGGCGCGATGGTTGACTCCGGCGCACGGTGTCATGCCGCGGTGTGAATGTGTGCGGGGCGATTAAGGTGTCCGAACCTTTGCGGCAAGGGCGACCGCCGGTCGCCCCTGTCGGAGCCCATTCGTGGGGATCGAACACACGTTTCGGATCGAAAGAGGAATTCTTCAACATTATCCATATGCGTATCGACGTGTGCGGTTGAAGGGCGACCGCCGGTCGCCTCTGTCGGAGCCCATTCGTGGGGATCGAACACACGTTTCGGATCGAAAGAGGAATTCTTCAACAACATCGCGGTGCGGATCCAGTCTGCCGAATGAAGGGCGACCGCCGGTCGCCCCTGTCGGAGCCCATTCGTGGGGATCGAACACACGTTTCGGATCGAATCTTTCAGATTTTCGTTCAATTGTTCAGGGGATTTGATGCTGCTGAAGGCGTATCCATTCACGTTGGGGATTTCGTTGAATGTAGCCACAGACAATTTGTTTCATGCGGTGCGAACGGACGATTCTATCATCATAATTCCTCTGCCAAATAACCGCTCCGCTCTGTCCAGAGATTTCTCGAATTCTCCTAGTGATGATAGACTTGTAGCCTGCAACGAAGGAGCCGAGTGATCGCGGCGGTGGGCCTGCGGTAGAGCGGGGATGTGGCCCGGTGCCAGCATGAGTAGACCTGCGCCGGTTATATGCTGATCCCGATACCTTTGTCCGCGAATTCGATAAAGAAAAATCGGTTGAACGCTTGAGAACAACGAGCAAATGAATGTGATTCGGCATGATCACAAAACGAAGAATGCTGAGTTCCTGGCGGATTTGTTCTGTGCGAAGGAGCTCTTCATGTGCGATCCGCCCATATTCATTTAGTACAACCCCTGCCTGAGTCACCATCCCAAAGAGATTTTCCATCACCGCGGAACGCAGCGTTAAATGGTACATACCATCCCCGCTGTATGAATGCGAACGGCATCGTCTTGTGTTCCTTCTTCTAAAGATCATACGCGGCGTACTCATCCTGAAACGCTTCCCTTGCTGTTTTTGGATTCGTGTGCTGCGATCCCGATAGGGTCGAAACACATGTAGTGTAGTACGCGCGGACATGAATTTTTGTTCCCGCTGGATGAGAGCCTAAAGAAGTGCTTGCCGGACTCTCTCGATCCAAGCTGCGTTTGTCTTGTCCGCGGTCTGCCTCCGACAGGGGCGACCGGCGGTCGCCCTCAAAACAACGCAACGAGGCCGATCTGAGCTGTGATGCAGGTCCGGAGGTTCGACTGCACGCAGGTCTTAGCAGGAATGTATCAACCTCCGGTCGCCCTCAAAACAACGCGATGAGGCCGATGTGCGCTGTGAGGCCAGTCTGGAGGTTCGATGCTATGCGAGACTCAACAACAGTACATCGACCGGCGGTCGCCCTCAAAACAACGCGATGAGGCCGATGTGCGCTGTGATGCCGGGCCGGAGATTCGACTGTGCGCAGGTCTTAGCAGGAGTATATCGACCGCCGGTCGGCCCTGCCGGAGCCCATTCGTACTGGACGCACATGCATTCCAGATCCACGACCTATGTTTTCCCGTGTCCCTTTCACCTTTCATCGTTTCCCGTTCCGCCCCCACGCGAACAGCCGTTTGAAGCGCGCGGGGGCGCGGTCGACGAGCACGTAGAACGCGGGCACAACGAGGAGACTGAGCACGGTCGAAACCACGAGGCCGCCGATGACGGCGATGGCCATCGGTGTGCGGATTTCGGAACCTGAGCCGATGCCCATGGCGGGAGGAATCGCCGCCATCAGTGTCGCGGTGGCGGTCATGAGAATGGGACGGAGACGCACGGGTCCGGCGCGCCGCATGGCGTCGGTCGGACTGAGTTTTTCGCGGTCGCGGATCTGGTTCGCGAAGTCCACAAGAATGATCGAGTTCTTCTTCACGATACCCATGAGCAGCAGCAGACCGATCATCGAAAAGATGTTCAACGTCTTTCCGAATACGAGCAACGCAAGCACCGCGCCCGCCACTGAAAGGGGAAGGATGGTGAGAATCGTGACAGGATGGATGTACGAATTGAACTGTGACGCCAGAACCATGTAAGCCACGAGTATGCCGAGGAACAGGGCGAAGAACAGTCCGCTCATCGATTCGCGGAAGGCGACACTGGCGCCGCCGAGCACGAGCCGGTACCCGATAGGCAGCGTCTGCGACAGCTTCTCGACTTCGGCCAGCGCCTCGTCCTGCGACCTGCCGGGCGCGACGTTGGCGTACATGGTGATGGCGCGTTCACGGTCGCGGCGCGTTATGGCCTGTAGCGCGGGCTGCTCGTTGGTGCTTACCAGAGCCGAGAGCGGCAGCAGTTCCGTCGAGGCGGACCGGACGCTCAGACGCGCGAGATCCTCCGGCCGCGACCGCTGCGGCGCGAGCAGGCGGAGGCGCACGTCCATGCGTCGTCCGCCGTCGCTGTACTTGCCGATGCGCACGCCGCCCACAAGCGCATTGATTGTTGTGGCGACGTCCTCGATGGGCACACCGACATCGGCGGCGCGGGCGCGGTCGGGCGCGACCTGCAGTTCGGGCATACCCAGGCGGTAGTCGGTGTCGAGATCGATCACAGTGCCGCTCTGCTGCAGTGTGCGCATGACATTGTCGCTCACGTCGACGAGTTTGTCCCAATCGTGTCCGCGCACGGAAAACTCGACAGGGAAGCCGCGCTGCGCGGTGAAGCCGGCCTGCGAGAGGTCCTGCACGACGGCCCGCAATCCCGGAATAGAGTTGAGTTCGCGGCGGATAACCCCGGCAAATTCGGCTTGGGTGACGTCGCGTTCCGACGGAGGTTTCATCGTGACGAAGAAGGTGCCGGCGTTCACTCCACCCGATCCGAAGCCGCCCACAAACCCGAAGAGCCGCTCCACTTCGGGTTTATTCTGCAGTATCGCCTCGGCTTTTCGGATAAGCTTATCCGTTTCCATGAGGTCGGCTCCGACAGCCGTCTGCAGCCGTATCATGAGCCGGCTCTGATCCTGCGAGGGCACGAATTCGCTCGGCATCATGGCGAAGATCGCGATGGATCCGCCGAACAGCAGGCCGGCGAGGAGAAGCACGAGTTTCGGCCGCGCGAGACCCCACCCGAGGGCGCGCGCGTAGACTCCTTCGAGACGCCCGAAGGCGCGGTCGGCGGCCATGCCCACGCGGTTGCGGCTTTCACTCGCGGTGCGGATGATCTGCGAGGTCCGCGCCGGCGCGAGTGTGATCGCCTCGAGGTACGAGAGCAGCACGGCCACACAGAGCGTGACGCCGAACTGCAGGAAAAACTTCCCGACGACTCCCTGCATGAAAACTACGGGGATAAAGATCGCCACCACGGCAAGTGTTGCGGCGAAGGCCGCGCCGGTGATTTCCTTGGTGCCGTTGCGTGAGGCGGTGACCTTGTCTTCGCCCCCCTCGAAATGCCGGAATATGTTTTCGAGCACCATGATGGCATCGTCCACCACGATGCCCACGGCCAGCGCGAGTGCGAGCAGGGTAAAGGTGTTGAGCGTAAATCCCGCGAAGTAGATCACCGCGACGGTGCCCAGCAGCGACATGGGTATGGCCAGCACCACGTTCACGGTGCTCGACATGGAACCGAGAAACACCCAGCAGATGAGCGCCGTCAACAGTACCGAGAGTATCAGTTCGAACTGAATCTCATTCACCGATTCCTCGATGAATGTGGTGGCGTCGAAGTTGATTCCCAGTTCCATGCCCTCGGGCAGTGTGCGCTGAAGGTCGGCGAGTATGGCCTTCACATCCTGCGCCACAGCCACGGCGTTTGCGCCGCGCTGCTTCTTGATGCCCATGCCCTGCGCGGGCACCCCGTTCACGCGCGAGAGACGACGTACATCCTCGAAGCCGTCCTCGACGAGAGCGACGTCCTGCAGATACACGGGACTTCCGTCGTTCTCGCGCACAACGATGCGCCGTAGCACGTCGAGGTTCATGGCCTCGCCCAGCACGCGCACGTTTACTTCGCGCCCCTGCGTCTCGATGCGGCCCGCGGGCAGTTCCACGTGTTCGCGCTGCAGAGCCGCGATGACGTCGCGCACGGTCAGGCCGCGCTCGTCAAGTTTGCTCGCGTCGACCCAGATGCGGACGTTGCGATCGAGATACCCGCCCATCGTGATTTCGCCCACACCGGGCACAGTCTGCAGCCGTTCCTTGATACGGTACTGCGCGTAATCGCTGAGCACGCGCTGCGGGAAAGGACCCGAGAGCCCGATCCACATGATGGGATTGTCCTCGGGATTCGATTTGCTGATGACCGGCGGATCCATGTCGCGCGGCAGGCGCCGCTGCGCCTGCGACACACGCGTCTGCACATCCTGCAGAGCCAGATCCACATCGCGCGACAGATCGAGTTCGAGAGTGACGGTGGCACCGCCCATGCGCGCGGAGCTGGTGATGGACTTCCATCCTTCAACCTGCACCAATGCTTCCTCGAGCGGCTCGACGACGTCCTTCTCCATGATTTCCGGCGCGGCACCTTCCCAGGAGACACTCACGGAAATGGTGGGGAAGTCGACATCCGGGAACTGGCTGATGCCGATGCGCGAGAGGGCCACGATGCCGAAGACGACAGTCGCGCCCATGATCATCCACGCGAATACGGGTTTTCGTATCGCGATCTCGGTGAGATTCATTTGTCGCGGCGCCCTTCCGCGGAACGGCTCCCGCCTTTTTTGTTTCCGCTGCGTACGGCCGCTCCGTCGCGCAGCGCTTCGGCGCCGCGCACGACGAGTTTTTCGCCCGCGGTCAGACCCGAGAGCACTTCGACCTGGCCGTCTTCGGTGCGTAGTCCGATGCGCAGGACGCGCTCACGGGCGACAGCACCCTCGACGACATAGGCGAGAAATCCTCGTTCGCTCGGGCGTATGGCGGTCTGCGGTATGACGGGCATGAGTTTCGAATCACCGATCGGGATGCGCACCTCGGCAAAGGCGCCGGGACGCAACGCGGCACTGCGCGTGTCGCGCACCTCGGCGGTGACATTCGCCATACGCGATCGTTCGTCGGCCGCCGCGGCCACGTGATTGATCGTGGCCGTGTACACGGCGTCGTCGTTGCGCACGGTGAACTGCGCGCGCTGTCCGACACGCAGGCGCGGAGCGTCCTGTTCGGTCACGCGGAAGCGCAGCAGCAGGGGATCGCGCCGCACGAGTGTGGCGAGCACGGCGCCGGGCTGCACGTACTGACCGGTCTGCGCCGTGCGGGATTGGATGATTCCTCCCACGGGCGCCTTGACAAGCGCGTCGCGCAGATTCAGCGCGGCCTGATCCGCCGCGATACGCGCCATCGCGAGATCGGCGGCCGCCGCGCGTGTTTTTGTGCGCCAGGTTTCGAGTTCCTCGCCGGGTATGAGGCCGGGTGTTGCCTTGCCCACCGATTCGCGGCGCGCCAGACCGGCCTCGGCGTCGGCCTTTGCCGCCTCTGCCTTTTCGAGAGCGGCCTTGGCTGCGTCGAGCGAGAGTTTGTAGCGCTCAGGTTCGATGTCTGCAAGTATGTCACCGCTGCGCACGCTCCGGCCTTCAGCAAAACGGATGCGCTCGATCACACCAGCAACACGGGCCGTCACTTGCACGGTTTCAAAGGCCTCGACGGATCCCACCGCGCTGACGGAATAGACAACCGGACGTGTCTCGACGACGGCTACTTCCACGGGGAATTGCATCGATTTTCCGCCGCCGCGTGATTGTTCCGGACCGGATTTTTTGCCGCAGCCCGCAATAAGAAGAACTGCCAGAATACAGGAGTATATTGTCTTTTTCATTCCGCGCTTCGCCTGGTGAGATCGTTGCCGAGAGGATCGAAGCCAATCGCCGCGCGCAGCGCGAGGAAGGCCGACACGAGTCCGATGCGCGCCTGTGTGTGCGCGACGTCGGATTCGAAGAGACGTACGTTTGCGTCGGCGCTTGCGAGCGCGCTGACAAGGCCCTGCCGGTACAGCTCGCGTGTTTCGTCGGCGTTTTTTCGCGCCGCGTCGAGCGCCACATCCGCCTGGTCGCGCGCGGCCCGCGCGTTTGTGAGGGCCACGAGGGCGGCACGGATGTCGACATCGATCTGCCGCTCGATGGCGCGGGATTCAAGATCGGCCGCGTCGGCCATTCCCGCGCGTTCCGCGCGGTCGGCCAGCCAGGCGCCGCCGTCGAACAGCGTCCACGCCAGATTTGCGCCGACATACCAGTTGGTGTTTTTCCCGCTGAAGCCCGCCTCGTTGGTCCACCGGTACTGGGCCACCGCCGTCACGTTGGGCAGGGCGCGCATGACGGCTTCTGTGGCGGACGCGCGCAATGCGTCGGCCCGCGCGCGGCTGATCGTGATGTCGGCGCGCAGGCGCAGCGCGAGTTCGACGAGGCGCTCGGTGACGGCCATGTACGAGCCCGCGATCATGAGTATGTCGTCGGGCGGCGCAAGCGAGTCGGGCGGCGCGCTGTTGATGCTGTAGCCCAGCCGCAGCCGCGCTGTTTCACGCGCGCCTCGGGCGGTGGTGCGCTCGCGCTGCGCGGTGGCGTATTCGAGCTCCCCGCGGGTCACGTCGTTGATGCCCGCGAGCTGCGCGGAATACCGCGCGCGCGCGGCGTCGAGGTTGATGCGCGCAAGTTCCAGGCGCCGTTCGGCCGCCTGCAGAAGCTGCTCGGCCGCGATCGCGTCGAGATAGGCGGCCGCGGCGTCGTAGGCGACCAGTCGCGCGGCATTCCACGCTTCGGCCTGGGAGGCGTCGCGGTCACTTTTTACCTGGCTGTAGAGAGGGAAGAGGCGCGGATCGAGCAGCGTCAGCGAGGCGTTTGCCGCCGCGGAAAAGGCGTTCAAACTCTGGATGGTAATCTCGTCGCCGCCGACCTGGCGCACGGTTTCGAACGCGCGACGTGTATAGGTGCCCGCAAAACTGAGTGACGGAAGGAAGGCCGCGCGCGCGCGCATCACGCGGGCATCGGCAGCGTCGATACGCTCGCCGGCCGCCAGGGCGCGTTCGTGCCGCTCGAGGGCACCGCGCACCGCGCCGTCGAAAGTCAGGGTTCGCTGCTGCGCCCAGAGCCGTCCGTAAGGCGGGCAGCACAGCACAAGCGCCAACGCGCTGAGGCATAGGTACGTGGTCGTTCTTCGTGATGTGTGCATGGAAAAAGATGGTGGATTTCGGGCAGGATTCCAAGGTCGGACGGTGCAAACCCCCCGGTCGCCAGACGCACCTTTGCGGTGTGACGGCCGCTGTGCTACTTTGCGCGAAACATTCCGGAGCACCATGCCGCGCCTGTCGTTACTCTTATCCGTTTTTGCCGCCGCCGTTCTGCTCGTCTCCTGCGGAGGCACCGCCGTCATGAAAGTGACGGATATCATCCAGATTCGCGCTGTCGAAACCGAGGATCAGCTCGCGCCCAAGTTCGAAAATTCCGACGGCGAAATAATAAGACTCGGCGATCCGATTCTCACGGATCAAACCATCATCTCCCTGCTCGTCCGTGAAACAGCGGGAACCGACAGCTTCGAGCTGAGCATCTACATGAACGATCAGGGCGCAAGCCGCTGGCGCCGCATCATGCGCCGGAAGGGCGAACAGATGGCGCTTGTGGTGCAGGGACGCGTGCGCGCGACGTTTGTGGCCACCGAACCGATCAACAAGGCCGGAACGCAGATCCTTATTCCCGCCGTTGCGACGAATAAAAAGGACGCCGACGCGCTGCAGGAAATTCTGGACAAAAAGCGCAGCACCAAGTAAAGCTCTCAGCCGTCGGCGCGCCAGTCCTGCTCGCGGAGCACCAGCACGGGACACGGCGCCTTGCGCACCACCTTCTCGGCGGTGCTACCGAACAGCACGTGCTCGATGCCGGTGTGCCCGTGCGTGCCGATGATGATCAGGTCGGCCTGCTCCTCGCGCGCGGCGCGATTGATCTCGACGAAGGGTTTGCCCATGCGTACGAGTGCGCGTCCGGTCGTGCGCGGCAGCACCTCGTTTTCAAGCAGCCGCGCGAGATTGTCCTCGCCGCGCATGCGGAACTCACTCTCCATCGACGGCACCGCCACCTGTCCGAAACTGAAATCGGCGGGGAAGATCACCGGCTCGATGACATAGACGAGAAGCACTTCGGCGTGAAACCGCTCCGCAAAGGCCACGCCGTGTTTCAACGTGTTTTTTGACGCGTCAGAAAAGTCGATCGGAATGAGTATGCGGGAGATGTTCTGTAACATGGCGACCTCCGTCGTGCTTCCCGTCGTTGCGCGGCGATGCGGCCGCGCTGTGTACGGGCGATTGATCGGGAATGGTTGAGTCGGGTTCCGACGCGGCACCCTCGGGCGCGTCGTCGGGAGTGTTGTCGGACTCCCCGGCGTCGTCGTAAGGATCGGACGTTGCGACAGCGGGATCGTGCCGCTCGAATTCGATCCCGGTTTTGAAATCGTACAACATGGGACTCACGAGAAACATGTCGATGGCGTCCAGCGCTGCTGCGTATGCCGCGCGCCGCTCCGCCTCGAGATCGAGAAACACGATGCGCCGTAATTGCCAGTGCTGCTCGTTGTTCGAACGTGTCAGCCGCTCCATCAGGACGTCGAGATCGCGCGCCGCGCCAGCGGCGTCCTGCAGCATGTTCAGTTCGTCGATGAAACGCAGCACGCTTTTGCGCCGGAACTGCGAGAGCAGGGTCTCGAGCGGATAACGGAGCCGGCGAAGGGCGATGCGCAGTTGATGCAGATCCTCCACATCCCGTGAGGCCTTGAACGTATGCGCCAGATCGATCACCGCGCGCAGTCGGTGCGATGTGATGATACATGCGGCGCTGCGAAAACGCCGCACTGGCGCGAGATGCGCTATTTCCCATTTTTTGCGGGAGGCCATTCCTGCTGCCGGTTGTGATTGTGCCCGAAATATCCCACTCGTTCCGCGTAATGTCAACGCTGAACAAAATCCTCACACAACGCCCGGTCGCGTTGCTTGCGGCGCGGAGCTATCTGCGCTTCGGCGCCGCGCGTTTGGGGACGGGGAACACGCTGTGAAGCTCGTCGTACACGTTGGATCCACCCTGGCGGTTGCCACCTCCGTTCCAGGCGGATTCAACATCGAGAACATCACGGAATTCGCCGATGCCCGCGCCGCCGTGGTCGTCCTGCGCACCGACAAGTATGTGGTACTGCCATTCCGGGTGCGGCTGGCCGAGTATGGATCGGGGTATCGCGAATTCTATCGAGGCGTCGCGCACGCTGCCGAAGGCATGCGCCGGTTCTGTCGGCACAAAGGCCCCGAGGAGGCGGTCGTCGGCGCTGCGCACTTCCACACCGCCGCCGACCAGAACGATTTTGTCGCAGCCCGCGCCAGGCGGAAGTGTATAGCGCGAGTTTGAGCGCATGCTCCGCGTCTGCCGCGATCGATCGGCGCTCTGATCGATGCCGATCGCGACCATGGTCAATTGAAAACCGTACTCGGGATGCCAGCCAGGCTGCGACAGAGCCGAGAACGTGAGACGGAAATACACATCGGTCTCGTCAGCGCTGATGCGCACGGATCGCAGATCGAAAATGCCCTTCGGAAATACAGCGGCGCGCGGATACGTGTACGTGCCCTCCACTCCTGCATCGTCACCAGCCGGATCACTCGCTTCGAATAGCACGGATGCCGCACGATTTTTCTTCAGAGCGCGCTCAGGACTGATGATGGGCCAGGCCGGCGGTCTGATGCTTGCGAGTGTGGAATCGAGTCGCGGGATACACCATGGCACGTCTTGTATTGCGCTGGCACGATATCCCGGCGGCGCGTGGAATTCGAACTGCGCGGTGGAGGGTCCATCGATGGTGACGACGGTGTCGGCGCGCGAATCACCAGCCCAAGGCGGAGCGCAGCGGATCCTGACCCGCCCCGCGGTTGCGAGTCTGCAGTGAATCCGCAAGGTGTCGATCGATGGGGCTGATAGTGCGATGTGCACGTTGTGCGCACCAACGCGGCACACGGTGTTCGCGCCGATGAGAGCGGACGGCAGTTGCGGATGGATGCTCACTTCCGGGATGTGTTCCAAAGCGTTGACCGACACGCCGCAGTAGTCCTCGCGCAGATTGCGCAGGTACTCGGCGGTACTCCACGCCTGGTTGAAGGTGCCGGACCAGCGCGGCGCGATGTTGTTGCCGCGAGTCAACGCATCAGTACATTCGGGCAGGGTCCCTATCGCGCCCTGATCGCGCGCGAGTACCTCGAGAGCGGCGGTCAGCTTCCATGCGGCATCGGCCTTGCCGCTGCGTACAAGGGCGGTGACGGCAGGCCCGGTCAACCACGTCCATATGGTGCCATTATGATACGCCGCGTCCTTGGGATATCCGGCAGGGTACACGTGCCAGGGATGGAAACGTGAATCGGACTGCGCCAGAGACGCGACGCCGTAGCTGTAGACGCAGGAGGTGATGATGCGGTCCAACGTGCGCGCGGCGGTGGAATCGGGAATGATGGACCAACGCGGCAGCGTGAGAGCGAGCAGGACGTTGGGCCGGAGCTGAGTGTCGCGGCTGCCGTCCGAATTGAGATGATCGACAAGTGTTCCTGTCGCGGGATCGGTGAAATGCCGTAGAAACTCTGTGACGATACGCGCGCGACGTGCGCGCCATTTCTCGGCACGGGTTGTGTCGCCCGTTAGCAGTGCGATACGTGCGGAGCTTTCGAGCTGGTCGATCCACAGCGCCTGTATCTCGACCGCGCGGTTGCCGCGCGGAGACCACGGGCCGCGCGGACCTACGGCATCCATCCACGTGTCGGCATCGGCGTGCGTCAGAAAGCCGAGTGAATCACTGTGATGCCGCAACACGCCCTCGATGGCGCGATCGACGGCGGGGAGCAGGACGGAGGCGAAGGGCGTGTCGCCGGATTGTTCGAGGTAGCTCCAGGCCTGGCGCACAAAGAGGGGAGTGCCGTCGGCGGTGTTGTAGATCACATTGCCCGGCTGTATCCGGTTGGGTATGCGGCCGAAATTCGGATCCGCGGCACTGGTGTTTTGCCAGCGAATAAAAGATGAAAGGATCCTTTTAGCCGCGTCGTGATCTCCCGCTCCCAGCACCGCGCCGGGCAGTGCCAGGAAGGTGTCGCGTCCCCATTCCTCGTCGAACCACGGCAGCCCCGCCCACACCGCGGGTACGCCGCCGCGCAGCAGGAGTGAACTCATCGCCGCGCGTATCCAGCCCTCCGCGCCCTGCCAGCCCTGGGCGCCGCGCCGACTCAGGGTTTCACTGCCGTCGTAAGCGGAGGAGAATCGTTCATGCTGCATGTTCCATACCCGCGCAAGACAGTCTGCGGAACGCGCGGGCACGGGATCGAGCGAACGTGCATCGTCGGGTGCTGAATTGGCATCGTGTATCTGCGCCGCGAATGTTATGCGCGCGCCTGCGGGCAGCTTATCGATACGGTACATCGCGGGCATGTGGCCCCGTGTCGCTGCGGGTATCTGGTCCGTGAGTCCGTGATCCACCGGTTCCCACGAGCCCCTGTGCGGAGCGCCGCTGAGAAAGACTGTGGCGCAGGAGGCGATCTCCTCGCCGCGCAGCAACAGTCGCGCGCCGCTCGTGGCGTGTGTGGCCGCAGCAAAGGCGGCGGACCACGACGGCACAACGGTGACGGATCCCGCATGCCGTGTGGTGATGCTCACGACGAGCAGGCACAGGGAGTCGCAGAATCGCAGCACCTCTTCAGTGCCGCTCTCCGGATACCGGCGCACGCAGCGGTCGGGTTCGACCGTCACTTCCGCGTTGCGCCTGTCGAGGAGGCGGCCATCGAGCGCGATCCAGTGATTCTCGAACACCTTGCGCTTTGCGCGCGTGATGCCGTGAAAGCCGCTCGAATTTTCTCCGTTGGCGACTACAGCGTAAAAGGCGTCGCGCGCGTTCGTGATGGTGAACACACGCTCGGGTCCGCCGGGCGGAAGTGTGAGGCGGAGCGGCCGCTGCGCGGAGGCGCCGGCCACGGCGATGGTGATGAGAATGGGGACGAGGGCCTGCAGGCCAATGAACCGTCGCATGCGGCGCTCCTGATTTGACCGGCCGGCGCAGGTGCGTCGGCGCGGAGTAACGGATTATCCGATCCTTTTCTCTGTTTCCGCGTCGAAGTAATGCGCCTTCGCGAGATCGAGCCACGCGCGTGTTTTCTCGCCGAGACCCAGCGACGGCATCGCTGCGGCGCGCGCCGTCACGGCCTCGGTCCCGGCCTTCAGATATGCGTACACTTCATTGCCGAGCAGCTCCGACACTTCATGAACAAGCTCGATCGCCGCAGGCAACTCGCAGGGGATCTCGTTGAAATGCACGTTCTCTGGACGTATACCCAGCACGATTTTCCGGCCTGCAAGCGCGCGCAGCATCGCGGCATGCGCCTCGGGAAGCGTGATGGAGAAACCCGCGCCCGACAGCACATGCGCCTCGGCATCGAGCGCACCCGACAGCACGTTCATCGCGGGATTCCCGATGAACCCCGCCACAAAGAGGTCGGCGGGACGGTGATATACGTTGAGCGGGGTATCGACCTGATGGATCAATCCCGCCTTCATGACGGTGATGCGGTCGCCCATGGTCATGGCCTCAACCTGGTCGTGGGTGACGTATATCATAGTCGTTCCCAGACGCAGATGCAGTTTTTTTATTTCGGTACGCATCTGCACGCGGAGTTTTGCGTCGAGATTCGAGAGCGGCTCGTCGAACAGGAACACGTTGGGCTTTCGCACGATGGCGCGGCCGAGGGCCACACGCTGCCGCTGGCCGCCCGAAAGCGCCTTCGGCTTGCGATCCAGCAATTCACCGATCTCGAGCAGCGCGGCGGTTTCGTCCACCCGCGCCGCGATGTCGGCTTTCGGGTACTTGCGCAGTGTGAGGCCGAAAGCCAGGTTCTCGCGCACGGTCATGTGCGGATAC
Organism: Ignavibacteriota bacterium; assembly: GCA_016218045.1. Lineage (NCBI taxonomy): Bacteria > Pseudomonadati > Ignavibacteriota > Ignavibacteriota bacterium. The sequence continues at coordinate 150,766 of JACRFB010000052.1, read as the reverse complement.
AACGCGTAATTCTGGAACACCATCGCGATGTCGCGGTCCTTCGGAGCCACGTCGTTCACGAGACGGTCGCCGATGTAAATCTCGCCCGCGGTCGCCTCCTCGAGTCCGGCCACCATGCGCAGCGTGGTGGACTTGCCGCAGCCCGACGGTCCGACGAGCACCATGAACTCGCCGTCCTGCACTTCGAGGTGCAGACCTTCAATCGTCGCGGCCTTGCTGTTCTCGAATCGTTTTGTGACGTTCGTCAATCGTACCGATGCCATGGTCATTCTTCCGTCGAGGGAGTGGATGAGGAGGCGGGCGGCGCGTGCCGGCCGAGCGTTTTCACGAGCATGAGTTTCATGCCGAGAAAGAAAAACACAAGCAGCGGGTATCCCGCCATCAGGTACAGGCGCAGATTCGATTCCCGGAACAGGAACCACAGGGCGATCTCTCCCGCGATGAGGAGCACGATCGACGTGGTGTATGCGAAGATCCGAAGTGTGTTGAGTGTCATGTCGCGGGGTTATGGAGAAGTAGGTGTGATCCGTTCGGTGCAGTGAAACGTTCTGTTGAATGCTCGCGTCTCGTGCTTAGCCCTTGACGCTTCCGAGCGTGAGACCCGATATCAGCCAGCGGCTCAGAAGCAGGAACAGCACCATCGCGGGGATGCTGACGAGCAGGGCACTTGCGGCGTACAGACCCCACTCGGTGCTCATGTTCGATTGAAAACTTTTGAGACCGATCGGCAGCGTGAACATCTCGTCGTAGTACAGGACCTGCGCCGCCACGATGTACTCCGTCCATGCCGACATGAACGAGAACAGCGCGGTGATCACCAGCGCCGGCGCGGCCAACGGGAGAATGATGCGGTAGAATGAGGCGAAGCGTCCGAGCCCGTCGATGCGCGCCGCTTCTTCTAGACTCAAGGGGATTGTGTCGTAGAAGCCCTTCATCTGCCATACGCAGAACGGAAGCGCCGTGGAGGAGTAAATGACGATCAACCCCAGAAACGTGTTTGTCAGATTCAGTTTCGCCATCATGATAAAGAGCGGCAGCAGCAGCATGGTGGCGGGGAACATCTGCGTGATGAGCAGGCTCAGGAGGCCGGCCTTTTTGCCCGGAAAGCGGTACCGGGAAAAGGCATACCCCGCGGTCGAGGCCAGCGCGACACCCACGACCATTACGGCGATGGTGACCACGAGGGAATTCCACACCCAGTGCAAAAAGGGCTGATCGCGGAAAAGCGCGATGTAATTGTCCCAGGTCGCGCCGTCGGGGATGATGGCGAGCGAGTCGCTGAGCAGCGTGGCTTGCGGCCGCAGCGATATGCTGAACACCTGCAGTATCGGGTACACCGATGCCGCCGTGAAGACGGTGAGTATCGCATACACTCCAACGAGCGTCCATGCCCTGTGTGTTTTTGTGCCGCGTGCCATGTGCCTGCTTTCTCCGGTCTCCTGGTGTCGCGCCTATGCGGCGCTGTCGGTGGCGGTGCGGCGCATGAAGAGGATGCTCCATGCCGCGAGGATGAGGAAAATGATGAAGCTGAACGCCGCCGCGTAGCCATAGCGGTAGAGGTTGAACGCCGCGCGGTACACGTAGCTCACCAGGATGTGCGTCTGATCCGCGGGCTGGCCCCCGTTCGATACGAGCCAGACGACATTGATGTTGTTGAACGTCCACACGATGCCCAATGTGATGGCGGGAATCATGACGGGCTTCAACAAGGGGGCGGTCACGTTGCGGAATTTCTGCCACGGACTCGCGCCGTCGATGTCGGCGGCCTCGTACAGTTCCTGTGGAATGGACTGCAGTCCGCCCAGCGCGATGAGCATCATGAACGGGAAGCCCAGCCAGATGTTGGTGATGATGGCCGCCGCAAACGCGAGCGACTCGTCCGTTAGCCAGGGCAGAGGAGATACGGAAAATACGGTCTTTAATATCGCATTGACTGCGCCGCTGTCGGTGTTGAACATGCCGCGCCAGGTCAGCGCCGTGATGTACTGCGGCACGGCCCAGGGCAGAATGAGCAGGATGCGGAAGATGGATTTGCCCGGCAGCGCGCGGTTCAGCAGCAGTGCGAGAAACACGCCGATGACCACGTGAAACGTCACGTTCACAAAGGTCCATATCACCGTCTTCAGAAATACGCCATAGAATTCGGTCGAGAACATCTGTCCCGCCGCGGTCCACAGCGTGCCCGACGGACGCGCAAGTTCCTCGGCGAAACGGTCGATGCCGAACACCTTCCCGTATTGATCGAATCCGATGATGCGCCAGTCGTTCACCGTCAGCATGCTCATGTTCGAGAGCGAGATGACGAGGTTGTAGAAGAAGGGATAGATGACCACACCGAACATGAGTATGGCGGCGGGCAGAATCATAAACACTGCGAATCGCGCGTTCCGTGTCTCGAGCCGGTCGGGATGACGCAGCAGCGGGATCAGGAAATTGCGCACGAGCCCGAACAGCGCGGCTATGGCGAGCAGCGCGCCGATGAGGTAGACGATGGTGACCGCGGCGCCAGACGCATCCTCGCTGCCATCGGAAGCGCCCTCGTTCAACTCGCGGATTTTTTGCACGGCCAGCCGCTGCTGCTCGCGCGCGGCCTCGGCTGCATCGATGTTTCCTCCGAGCAGATTCTGGTACGGCGGACGCATCGCGTCCCACACCGCGCGCATCTCTGGCACCAGCGGCATGGGCAGGCCGACCCGCGCCTGCTCCATCGAGACGGCGATGACAGGATCGGCGAATACGGCGGACGAGTTCTGCACCGCGATCGACGAGGGTATGGTCTTGAGCCGCGTCGAGAAAATGCGCTGCGATTCGTCCGACAGCATGAATTCGAGGAAGAGCCGCGCGGCGTCGAGACGTTCGCCCTCGAGATACACGTTCACGAAGTAGCCCTTGCTCGACACGATCGGCGCTGCCCAGAGCCCTGTGGCTGTGTTGCGCGGTATCATCGCGATGCCGAAATCCGCGCCCAGCGCCTCCATGTACTTGCCCCAGGACCACGATCCGTTGATGATCATCGCCGCGCGTTGGTCGGTAAACTTGCTGTCGGCGATCTCGTAATCACACTCCTTCGGGATGATGTGATGCTCGTCGCGCATCGCCTTCACAAATTCGAAGGCCCGCACCGACGCCTCGTTGTCGAGTGTCGGCCTGCGGTTTTCATCGAGCACCCAGCCACCGAAGGATGTGTAGAAGGGAATGAAGAAGAACGGTTCGGTGTAATTCCACACCAGGCCGTACTGGTCGATGACGCCGTCGCCATTGTTATCGCGTGTGAGCAGTTTTCCGAAACGGATAAGCTCGTCGAAGGTCTCAGGGGCGCGGTTCAAACCGGCTTCGCGGAACAGACGTTTGTTCCAGATCAGGGCGAGATGATTCCCGATCTCATCACCGATCTGATAGATATGGCCGTTGTAGCGTGTGAGCGCCTTTGTATCGAAGCGCGCGAAGAAGGCGGGCGGGAACAGCGCTTCAAGCGGCTTGACAATGCGCATCGATTCAAAGGCGCCCACAAAGTCGCTGGGTCCGTACACGAGTTCCGGTCCGCCGCCGGTAAAAGCCGCCGCGGCCTGGAAGCCGACGCGCAGTTCCTCGTTCTCCTTGTACAACTGCGCGACACGTATTCCCGGATGCAGGCGTTCGAACACCGCGATACGCTGCTTGAGCACCTCGCGCGCGTCCGGACGCATCTGATGCCACAGGTGCAGCGTGACCTGCGCGGAAACGGCCGCGGGCAGCAGCAGGACGAGCAGCAGAGTGAGACGGGTGCGCGGGAGCAGTCTGTTCATTCCCGAAAAAGTAGACCTTCGGCGCCTCAAAGACAAAGCCAATCGTGTGACTGTGATTCCGCGTTTCATGGAAGCAATGGCATGGTTCTGGATGTAACGGAGCTGTATGTCTTTTTTCCTTCGATCCGTGCCGCCGTACATTTCACTCTTCCGCAACAGACAGGACGTCCTTCATGCGCTCCCGCTTCCTTCTTCCAGCAACTTTACTGCTCACCGTTCTGCTCGCCTCCTGCGGCAGACAGAATTCCCGCACACAGGAGACCACCGACATGCACGGCGCCACGCCCTCGGTCGCCGAGCGCCTCGCGGAGTATGCACCCGTGAGTCTCGCGACGGACCTTTCATTTCTGACCGAGCGCGAGCGAGCGCTTGTGCGCACTCTCGTGGAAGCAGGGACTCTCGTCGACGAGGTGTTCTGGCGCCAGACCTCGCCCGATGCCATCGCCCTGCGCGATTCGCTCGGCGCGGCGGGTCCCGCGGCGGCCGACCTCTCGAAGTATGTGCGCATCAATTACGGACCGTACGACCGTATCTACGACGGTGCGCGTTTTGTCGGCACCGGTCCCGCGACCAAGCCTCCCGTGGCCGCGTATTATCCGCAGGACATGAGCAAGGAGGAATTCGAGGACTTTAGCACGAAGAATCCCGGACGCAAGGAGGAACTCGAAGGTCAGTACACCGTGGTGGAACGCGACGGGACGGGCTTCCGTGCCGTGCCGTTTGCAAAGGCCTATCCCGAGGTGCCGCGCATCGCGGCCCTGCTCGAAAAGGCCGCAACGCTGGCCGACAATCCCTCGCTGCGCAAGTACCTGCGCCTGCGCGCGGTAGCACTGCTCACGGACGATTATTTCGCAAGCGACATGGCCTGGATGGATTTGAAAGAGAACAACGTCGATGTGGTCATAGGCCCGATCGAGAATTATGAGGACGCGCTCTTTAATTACAAGACCGCCTACGAATGTGCCGTGGTGGTGAAGGATCCGGCCGGCACACGGGAATTGCAGATGTTCACAGGGCATATCGACGCGTTCGAAAAGGCCCTGCCCATGGATCCGAAGTACATTCGTGCGACGGCCGGATCGGGCAATGTGCTCGAAGTTGTCAACGTCGTGTTCTTCGGCGGCGATTTTATGAAGGGTGTCAAGACCATTGCGGCGTCGCTGCCCAACGATCCGCGTGTGACACAGGTCAAGGGTGGTAAAAAGCAGATGTACAAAAATCTCATCGAGGCGAAGTTCGACAAGATCCTTGTGCCCATCGCCGAAAAACTTCTGCGGCCCGATCAGCGCGCCTATGTGGACCGTGCGGCCTTCACGAGTTTTGTCACGCTGCACGAAGTGTCGCACACGCTCGGGCGTGGCTATGTGTTCGGCGACGACAAGCTGAGCGTGCGCCGCGCGCTCAAGGAACGCTACTCCGCCATAGAAGAGTGCAAGGCCGATTTGCTCGGACTCTACAACAACCGCGTGTTGCTTGCGGAGAAGAAGATCACCGAGGAGCAATTGCGGAAGTCGATCGTGACCTATGTGGCCGGGCTGTACCGCTCGGTGCGCTTCGGTGCCGAGGAGGCGCATGGAAAATCGAACATCATGCAGCTTAATTTCCTCGTCGAGAAGGGCGCGGTCTCGATCGATGCCGACGGGTATGTTGTTGTGAAAATCGAGGGCTTCCTCGACACGCTCGGTGAATTCGCGCGGAAGATTCTGACCGTCCAGGCCGAGGGCGACTATGCCGGGGCGGGGGTGTTGCTCGACACGTACGGCAAGGTGCCCGATCATGTGCGCGTGTCTCTGGCCAAATTACAAGGTGTGCCGCGCGATCTCGATGTGACATTCACCTTCTGATCCAGCAGGACGTAGAAAAGGGGTGGGAGCAATCCCACCCCTTTTTGTATTGGGGAATCGAGAACGGGCCGGTTCTCTATTTCGCGTAGAAGTCGATCTGCTGTTCGATCGCCGCGCGGCACACCGGATCAAAATCAACAAGACTCAACGAAAACATACGGCAGTCGAGCGACGGCCTGTACATGCCCGTCGAAACGTACCCGGCACCCTCGAAGGCGCCGACCTTTCCGCGCAGGGCGGCATTGGTCAATATCGCTTCCTGTTTCTTCTTGAGCGGATCGCGCTTGGAATAATAATCCTCGGCAAGGCGGTCCAGGCGCGAGAGCTGCGTGCCGATGCTGTCGTAGGCGGATTTGCCCCAGTCCGTCGGAAGCGCGAGGTCCTTGCTGGCCATGGCGCTCCATTTCACAGCGGGTGCCTGCAGGAGGCGTGTGACATTCGGCTCCCACGGTTCCACACCCTCGGGATAAAATTCGTTGTAGCCGGTGGACGAGGAATAATACTCGTCGCCGAGTCCGCCGAAGCTGTGTCCGAACTCGTGCACATACACGTAGTCGCGCTGCCATTCCTGGCCCTTGTTTTTCTCGATCGTGTATGTGGTGGTGTAGAGTTGGTAAATGCCGCCGCCGCCGTAACGGCTGTCGTTGATCAGAATGCAGACGAAGTCGTAGGGCACCTGCGACAGGGCGTCGCGCATCTCCCGATTCGCTTCGGTCAGCACGTAGCGGGCGGATCCGAAGGTGTTGTACATCGTTCCAAGCGGCGTGTTTTTCCAGACATTCTTGTCCGGAATATCGATGCCCGATTCGGCGGATGGAAGGCATACGGCGCGCACGTTGAAGTCGGCCTTGCGCTCCTTGAACGGCGAGGTGCCGAACATCACGTCGTTGAAATGTTTTGCGTCGGCCTTGAACTTTGCAATATCGTCGGCCGCGTAGCCATCACCCACGATCACGATGTCGACCTTTTTGTGGGGATCGCCATTGTCCATGAGCGGGAGCACTTCGGCGTTGGCCGAGCGATTTTCCGTGACGACCTGCGTGGGATCGTTCGGATCGATCACAATCGAGAACAGTTCATGGAACACCGAATATTTGTCGCGTTTCGAGAGCGTGAGCTGTACCGGCTGTTTCGGGAAGGGGAAGCGCACGGTTTCGGAAATGGTTTTTCTTAAACCCCTGACCGCCTCGTCCGTCGTCTGCCACTCGCCGAACACTGTCGAGAAGCCACGCGAGTACAGCAGCACGCCGGTGCGCAGATCGTACACGCGCGCGAGACTCTCGCCGCGGTTGAGTGTGTCGATGAGGTTCACGAGACTGCCCGGCCACGTGCCCTCGCCGTACACGCGGTCGAGCGCGTACTGGTCGGTGTCCTTTGTGCCGGAATGGAAGTAGTCGACGCGCATCGTGCGGTCGACGAAGTAGCGGTGGAAGTCCGGCTGCGCGTGCGACGCGGCGAGGGCGGCTACAAACAGCAGGGCGGTGACTACGGATTTCATTCACACCTCGGAGTGATGTATGCGGGGAAGCCGGCAGGCGGCAGAAACACAAGATGCGAATTTTCGGAGACGCCGTGAAATACGGTGTTCAAAACGCGTCCGGAGAAAATCAGACCTTTCCGCTCGCAATAATTGCATTTCCACGCCGCTTTGTCTATGTTTTCCCGTTGTTCGGTCGATCCAACTGCAAATCCGTCCCCTCACTGTACCTTTCTTGTGAAGATACGCTCCATTCTTATTGCCAATCGCGGCGAAATCGCCGTCCGAATCATTCGCGCCTGCCGCGAAATGGGAATACGCAGTGTGGCGGTGTATTCGGAAGCGGACCGTGCCTCGGTGCACACGCGTCTGGCCGATGAGTCGTATTATATAGGGCCGGCCGAATCGCGATCGTCGTATCTCGACGTCGCGAAACTGCTCGAGGTGGCGCGAGTGGCGCGCTGCGACGCAGTTCATCCGGGGTATGGTTTCCTCTCGGAGAACGCGGACTTCGCGCAGGCCGTAGCGGACGCAGGGCTTGTCTTTATTGGTCCGCCAGCGTCCGCCATCCGCGCAATGGGCGACAAGACGGCGGCCCGCACGCTCATGAAGGCACGCGGTGTGCCCGTCGTTCCGGGTACGGAGGATGCCATCAGCGATCCTGCCGAAGCAGCCGCGGTCGCGGACCAGATTGGATATCCCGTGCTGATCAAGGCCGCCGCGGGAGGCGGGGGCAAGGGGATGCGCGTGGTCGAGAAGCCCGCCGATCTGCTCCGTGCTCTCGAATCGGCAGCAAACGAGGCGCGGCAGGCCTTCGGCGACGACCGCGTGTTTCTCGAGAAGTACATCCTGAAACCCCGCCATATCGAATTCCAGATTCTTGCGGACGCGCACGGGAACATCGTCCATCTCGGCGAACGTGAGTGCAGCATACAGCGGCGTCATCAGAAGGTGATCGAAGAATCGCCCTCGTCGTTTGTGACACCGGAACTGCGCGCGCGCATGGGTGAAGCCGCGGTGATGGCAGGCACCGCCTGTGGCTACGTCAATGCGGGCACCATCGAATTTCTCGTCGACGCCAACCGCGATTTCTATTTCCTCGAAATGAACACGCGCCTGCAGGTCGAGCACCCTGTGACGGAAATGGTGACGGGAATCGATCTCGTGCACCTGCAGGTGCGCGTCGCGCAGGGCGAACGACTGCCGTGGATGCAGGAACAGATCCGTTTCCGCGGCCACGCCATCGAGGCGCGGCTCTGCGCCGAGGATGTGCGAAACAACTTCTTCCCCTCGACGGGAACGATACGGAATTACCGGCCCAGCCAGGGCTTCGGCATTCGTGAGGATTCGGGTGTTGAAGAGGGAAGCGAGATCACGATTCACTACGATCCCATGTTCGCCAAACTCATCGCATGGGGCATGGACCGGCACGACGCCATCGCCAAGATGAAGCGCGCCCTCGACGATTTCCGCATCGCGGGTGTCGAGACCACGATTCCGTTCTGCCGATTTGTGATGGACCATCCGCACTTCGTCAAGGGCGATTTTCAGATCGACTTTGTTGCGACGTCCTACCGGGCCGAATATCTCGCCGAACCCACGCTCGACGAATGCCGCGCGGCCGCACTGGCTGCGGCGTTGCTCGGGGGGCGGCACACGACTGCGTCAGTGCCCGCCGCATCGGCTGCACAGGCCACATCGCGTTGGAAAACACGCGCCCGGGGGAATTGCGCATGAAAAAGGCCCGCGCGCGCACCGGTGGACACGAGTTTTTAGTGGAACAGAAACACGACGGTGTGCACGTGAACGGGCATGTCCTGCCGGTCGAATGGACGGCAAAGGGCCGGCAGCAGTGGAACCTGCGCGTTGGAGCAGCGACATACGAGGCCGTACTCCTTCCGTCCGACGGCGAGGACGGCATTGTGAACGTGCTCATCGACGGCCGCGCGTTTCGTGTCGAGATCGACGACGAGGCGCGGTTGCTGCTCAAGAAGTTCGAAACAGAACAACCCACAAAAGTCCATGCCGCCACACTCCGTTCTCCGATGCCGGGCAAGATCACACGTGTGCTTGTGAGCGTGGGCGAGCTCGTCGAGGCAGGGCAGGGCATGGTTATTCTCGAGGCGATGAAAATGGAGAATGAACTGCGTTCGCCCGCTGCGGGCATTGTCAAGTCGGTGCGTGTCGAGGCGGGTGACGCCGTCGAAAAGAACGCGCTGCTGCTCGAGATCGCCTGACATCCGTCAGTCCGCGCATCACGTCGTACCCATACACTGCACGAATTCCACTCACTCAGCGGAGGATGCTTTGAAACGATCGATTCTGACACTCGCCGTCGTGGCGGCCTGCGTGGTGATTGCGCGCCTGCCCGTATCGGCCGGCGGCTTCCAACTGAACGAACACGGCGCGCGCGCGATGGCGCAGGGCGGCGCGTTCTGTGCGCGCGCGAGCGACGCCTCGGCTCTCTACTTCAATCCCGCTGGTCTTTCGTTCCAGCGCGGTTTCCAGGTGATGGGCGGCGCAACCCTCATCATGCCGAGCTATACATTCTACGGCCCGAGCAACCTGCAGCGCAATGACAAGTGGGAAATGGAGTCGCAACTCTTCTATCCGCCCAACCTCTACATCACCAACACGTGGAACGACGGACTGCTCTCGGGCTTCGCCGCGGGAGTGGGACTCAATGTTCCGTTCGGACTTGGAACCCGCTGGGCCGACGACTGGATCGGCAAGGCGGTCACCCGTGAAATAGAACTGCAGACCTTCTACATCACACCGACCGTATCGTACGCCATCAACGACATGATCGCCGTGGGCGCGGGTGCGAACATCGTGCTGTCGAACGTGAATCTGCGCCGCGCCGTGCCGAACTTCTCGCCGGAGATGGGACTGGAACTCGAAGGCACCGGCAAGACAGCCGTGAGCTGGAACGCTGGTCTCATGTTCCGTCCGATGGACGATGTGTCCATCGGTCTGACCTACCGCTCCAACACGCCGATCGACTTCGAGGGTACCGCGTCCTTCATCGGCCGCCCGAACAGCGTGGCCGCGCTGTTCCCCGGCGGCGACGTGTTGACAGGCATCGATCTTCCCGCCACCTGGTACGCGGGTGTCGCGTGGATGCCGATGGAGAATCTGGAATTGGAATTCGATTATCAGGGCATCGGCTGGTCGTCGTACGACAAACTCACGATCGATTTTGTGAACGACGCCACCACCGATCCGGTCATCAAGCAGGCCGACGTGACCTCGCCGAAAAACTATGAGGACGCGTTCATCATTCGTTTCGGCGGTGAGTACACGCTTCCGCTGCTCGGGCTCAAGCTGCGCGCGGGATATTTCTACGACAGCAATCCCGTGCCCGACGCGCATCTCGAACCGCTGCTGCCCGATGCCGACCGTCATGGTCTCAACATCGGCGCGGGATTCAATCTCGGGTCGAACCTCACTGTCGATGTCGCGTACCTCAATCTGATGTTCCTCAACCGTACCACCACGGCGACGAGCGCGCCCGACGGCGTGTATCTCGATGGAACATACACGGGCAACGCGCAGCTCTTCGGTCTCGATATCACATACAGGTTCTGATCAGGAGGCGCATATTATGAAACGCACACAGACTCTTTTTGCACTTGCCGCCTTCGTGGTGCTCTGCGCCGGGTGTTCCGACGACTCGATCACACCCGCGGGCGTGAACACGCTCGGCAGCGTCAATCCCTCGTCCTTTGTCGCCATCGGCAATAGTATCACGGCGGGCTATCAGGACGGCGCCCTGTATGAAGCGGCGCAGCGTTACAGCATGCCCGCGCTTCTTGCGAGCCAGCTCGGCACGACGATGGAGCAGCCGCTCTGCCCCGGCGACGGTGTCGGCAACCGCATCCGTCTCGCCTCGTTCACACCGCTGGCGCTGACCTCCACCCCGTCGGCGTCGCTGCCGACCAATTCCACGTATCCGAAACCGTACAACAATCTCGGTGTGCCGGGTGCGGTACTTTTCGACGCGCTCGACACTGAGGACCTCGCCCGCAAGTACGTGACGCGCAAGAATCCGTACTTCCAGATCGTCATGCGCGATCAGGTTGCGTTCGGGAGTTCCATCGTCGCGCAGGCGTTAAAGCTGAATCCGACGCTGATCACTTTCTGGCTCGGCAACAACGATGTGCTCGGTTTTGCGACCAGCGGCGGCACCTCGCCCGCAGCACCCACGAATGCCACCGCGTTCGACATGCTGTATGGCAATGCGCTCAGCGCACTGCGCCAGGGCGCCCCGAATGCGGCTATCGTTGTGGCGAATATCCCGGATGTCCGTTCCATCCCGTTCTTCACCACGGTTGGTCCGGTGATGTCTGAAACGCTCAAGGGCAAGTCGCAGCAGCTTGGTATGGCACTGAAGCTGTATTTCCAGGCGCACGGCCGCACCGGTCCGGGCTTGCCGAGCGATTCCACCGATCTCATGCGTGAAAACAACGTGCTCATCCCGCTCTCCGGCATGGCCGCCACCGCCTACATCGGCGACGTCACGGGCGCGTTCTGGACAGCGCAGGGTATCACACCGCAGCAGCTCGCGGCGCTCAACATCGACGCGACAAAACCCTTCGGCTTGCATCCGCTGAATCCCTGGCCCGACGCGCTCGTGCTCGACATCAGCGAGCAGACCACTGCCGCCAATGCTGTCGCGGCCTTTAACGCCTCGATCCGTTCCGCGGTCGACCGTCTGAACAGCTCGACGCCGAAGCCACCCATGCCGATAGCTCTCGTTGATGTAAATGCGCTGCTCGTGAAGATCGCGTCTGGCGGCATTTCGGTCGCAGGTGAAAAACTGACGGCGGGATTCATCTCCGGTGGTGCCTTCAGCTTCGATGGGGTACACCCGTCCTCCAAGGGCAATGCCGTGATCACCAACGAATTCCTTCGTGTGATCAACGCGACGTACGGCGCAAACATCGCGTACGTCGACATGTCGCGTATCCCCGGTATTCAGGTACCGATGGGCAAGGCAGGCATTCTCAAGTCGGGCCTGCGCGCCACACCCGGCACCTTCGATGCCGTCGTGCGTCTGTTCTCGAACTGACATTTTCTTCCTCGTCTATCCAGCCCCCGGATCTTCCACCGATCCGGGGGCTCCGTTTTAACAGAACCATTTCCTCACCCCTTTACCTCTTTACGTCTTCACCCCTTCACGCCTTCACCTCTTTACGCCTTTACGCTTCTCCTCTCCCGCGTTCACCGAAAAAGTGTATTTTGCAGTTCCGTAGCGGCTTACATGCAGCCGTCCCATCCAGAAAATCCGGAGCCCCCATGTCTCACGACATCGACGTCACAATCGAACTCGCGCGCGAACTCGGTTTGACGGATGACGAATACGCGCAGATACTCGAGTACCTCGGCGGACGCACGCCGACCTACACGGAGCTCGGCATGTACAGTGTGATGTGGAGTGAGCATTGCAGCTATAAAAACTCGATCGCGCATCTGAAGACGCTTCCGCGGTCCGGCGGCAGGCTCCTGGTCGGGGCAGGTGAAGAAAACGCGGGTCTTGTGGACATCGGCGACGGTCTCGCGATCGCCTTCAAGATCGAAAGCCACAATCACCCCTCCGCCATCGAGCCCTTTCAAGGCGCCGCGACGGGTGTGGGGGGCATTCTTCGCGACGTCTTCACAATGGGCGCGAGGCCAATCGCCGCCTGCGATTCCCTGCGCTTCGGATCTCTCGACAACCCCCGTGTGCGCTTTCTCCTGCGTGGTGTCGTCAGCGGCATCGGTCATTACGGCAACTGTTTCGGCGTCCCAACCGTCGCGGGGGAAATCTATTTTGATCCCTCGTACACGGGCAATCCGCTGGTCAACGCCATGGCCGTCGGCATCGTGCGGCACGGCCAGGTCGCGTCGGCGGTGGCGTCGGGAGAGGGGAATCCGGTGATGATAGTCGGTTCGTCCACGGGCCGCGACGGCATACACGGGGCGACATTTGCATCGGTCGAGATCTCCGAGGAATCGGAGTCGAAACGTCCCTCCGTACAGGTGGGTGATCCTTTCACCGAAAAGCTGCTGCTCGAAGCGACGCTCGAAATAATCAAAGAGGATCTGATTATCGGAATTCAGGACATGGGTGCCGCGGGCATCACCTGCTCGTCCACCGAAATGTCGGCCAAGGGCGGTGCGGGGATGGATGTGGATCTCGACCTGGTCCCCGCGCGTGAAACGGGCATGAGCGCCTACGAGATCATGCTGTCGGAATCGCAGGAGCGCATGCTTGTTGTGGTGAAGAAGGGGAATGAAGCGCGCGTGCGCGAAATCTTCGACAAGTGGGACCTTCACGCGGTGACCATCGGACATGTCACCTCCGACGGACTCGTGACCATCCGCCATCAGGGGCGCGTGCTTGCGCAGGCGCCGGCGCACAGCATGGTTCTCGGCGGCGGCGCGCCGGTGTACCATCGCGAGACACAACGGCCTGAATATCTCGATGTCACCGCCGCCTTCCGGCCCGAATCCGTTCCGGTCCCCACCGATCTCACCGCCGTCCTTCAGGAACTGCTCGCAACACCCAACATCGCGAGCAAACGGTGGGTCTACGAGCAGTACGACACCTCAGTACGCACCAATTCGGCGCAGTTGCCCGGCGGAGACGCGGCGGTGATACGGATCAAGGACACCAACAAGGCGATTGCGGTGAAAACCGACTGCAACGGCCGCTATGTGTACCTCAATCCCCGCAGGGGAGCGATGATCGCCGTGGCCGAGAGCGCGCGCAACGTGGTATGCACCGGTGCTGAACCGCTCGCGATCACGAACTGTCTCAACTTCGGCAATCCCTACAAGCCCGAGATGTTCTACATGTTCGCCGAGGCGGTTGCCGGTATGGGCGAGGCCTGCCGCGTCTTCGGAACCCCGGTCACGGGCGGCAATGTCAGCTTCTACAACGAGGATCCGGCGGGTGCCGTGTATCCCACGCCCGTCATCGGTATGCTCGGTCTGATCGAGGATGTGGACGCGATGATGACCGCTCATTTTCGCGCGGAAGGGGATCTGGTGTTCCTCATCGGAGCGAATCAGAACGATATCGGCGGCAGCGAATACCTCGCCGCAGTGCACGGCATCGTTGCAGGCGACGCGCCGCATTTCGACATCGAGGAGGAACAGCGTGTGCAGAAAGCCGTGCTCGCGATGATACGCGCGCGTCTTCTGTCGAGTTCCCACGATGTCTCCGACGGCGGTTTGGCTGTGGCACTCGCGGAATGCTGTGTGACGGGACCTTCCCCGATTGGAGCGCACGTGCGCGTGTACGATACCTTCCGTCGCGATGCGCTCTACTTCGGCGAGGCGCAGTCGCGCGTCATCGTCTCGTGCAATCCGGCGCGGAAACGCGACCTCGTGCAGATCGCGATGGAGCACGAGGTGGAAATCCAGGAACTCGGCGTGGTCGGCGGCTCCGCGCTGCTTATCAACGATGATGTGTCCGCCGACGTGCGCGAGATGGCGGACCGCTACTGGCATTCGCTGGAACGTCGGCTGGCCGATCCGGTCTGAACCATGCCACTCCGTGACCGTTTTCCGCGACTCTCGAGTATGAATCGCTCGGCACACGACGGCATGGACGAAGCACCTCCATACACCGGACGACTTCGGTGAAAGCAATGAGGACCACGGCCCTGCAAAGGGGAGTCGCCACGGCCCGGCGCATCGCGTCGATACGGGGCATCCGGGAAGTGTGGATGTATCTCGTGCGGATCACGGAGCGTATGGAAGACAACCACATCTTCCTTTCCGGGGCGGCAATCGCCTTCAACTCCTTCCTCTGCTTTATCCCCCTCGTCCTGGTCATTTTTTACGTCCTTGGCCTGTATCTCGACTCGGCTTCTGCGCTCGCCACAATTAACTCGTATCTCGACTCTCTCGACATGATTCCCTACGAACGCGAGTACATCCGCGAACGCGTGATCATGCTCGTGCGCGAGTTTGTGGGCGGATCCTCCCTTGCGGGAATTATCGGACTCGTTGGTCTGATATGGACGTCCAGCGCGCTGTTTGCCGCACTGCGTGTGGTGCTCAACCGCATTTTCGCCATCCGCGACACACGCAATTTTGTTGTCTCGAAACTCAAGGATCTCGCCCTGCTGTCGACGGTCGGCATCGCGCTGGTACTCATCACCGCGCTCAGCTACGGCATGACGCTCATCCGCGGACTGGCGGAATCCTGGTTCGGGCTCGCGGCTGGGCACTGGCTTCTCGAGGGCACGTTGCTGCACGTCTCGACGGGCCTGCTGAATTTTATGCTGTTCTGTGTGGTCTTTGTTCTGGTGCCAGACCAGAGAATTTCGTGGAGGGTGGTGCTTTTGTCGAGCGGCATAGCCGCGGTGTTCTGGGGCGTGGCGAAGGCGCTGTTTGGCTACTACCTCGCGAATCTGTGGAGCATCGGCCGTGTGTACGGACCCTACGCGGTGCTTGTCGCCACGGCGATCTGGATTTACTACTCCAGCATCACGCTGCTTGTCGCGGCCGAAATAGGGGAGATGGCACGCGAGAGACGGCAGTTGAAAAAACTCTTTCAGGAGAAACGGATCCGGCGCATCATGGCATCGTCGGAGATGCCGGATCTTGTGTTTCCCGACACGGAGTCGAAGCAGGGCTCGGATTCATAGCATCCGGATTTGCACAATTTCTGCCTTTCGCCACAGCCGAAAATGTGCTACATTTTTGTTCGTGAAACACCACGTCCCGCACAGGGCGCAGCAGATCACGGAAGCCCCGATCACACCAACAATCTCCTCGTTCTACGTCGCGTCTATGCCGGTTCACCGGAGACGCCGCATCTCGCTCTCGCCATCTTACCCACTGGTTCAGGAGTACCCATCATGCGTTTTTGTACCCTGCTTGTTATTCTTCTTGTCTGCACGGTGAACCTCGCCGCGCAATGGTCTTCAAATCCCGCGGCGAACAATCCGATCTGCACCGAACAGCGCAACCAACGTCTTGTGAAGGCGATCAGCGACGGGAAGGGCGGCGCCATCTTCACGTGGGAAGACGAGCGGTCCGGTCTCAATATCTACGACATCTACGCGCAGCGCATCGACGCCGACGGCAACGTCCGCTGGGGCCTGAACGGCGTGCCCGTATGCACCATCGTGGGTTCGCAGAACAAGCCGCAGATGTGCACAAATGAGAAGGGCGGCGCCTTTATCGTGTGGAAGGACGTTCGTTTCCAGAACAACGACATTTACATTCAGCAGCTCGATTCCAACGGCGCGATGATGTGGTCGAGTTCGGGAGTGGATCTTGTGCCCAACGTGCTTATCGACAAGGAGCAGAGCGATCCCGTCATCTGCGTCGACGGACAGGGCGGGTGTTTTGTCGGATTCATGGACAACGTGGCCGGCGGCAATTTCGACAATCAGATCATGCTCATTCGTGTCAATGCCGACGGCACGCTGGCCTGGCCGAGTGCCGGGTACGTCTCGCCGATCACACCGCAGAGCGGCATGTACCAGTATTCTCCCTCTATCTGCTCGGACGGTGACAAAGGATGCTGGATTGCCTGGCAGTGGTTCCGCGGTGGGCCGAGCGGGCAGTACGATCTGTATATCCAGCGTGTCACCGCGGGGGGCGGCTTGAAGTTCCCCGGAGCCGGACTTCCTCTCTGTAATGCTGCGGGAAATCAGGGGTATCCGTACATCGCCTACGATGGATTAAACGGTGTTGTGACCGCCTGGCCCGATTTCCGGATATCGAACCGACAGGTCGTATATGCACAGCGTATTGATGCAAACGGTACCGGCATGTGGACCGGTGGTCCCGTCACCAACGCCGGCGGAATATCCGACAATCCCTCCATCATCGGAATGGGCGGAGGCGCCGGCGTCATTGTCTGGGAAGATTACCGCGCGGGCAGCAGCAGTGATATTTACGTCCAGTACATGAATCCCGATGGCAGCGCAAAATGGACGGCCAATGGAGTGCCCGTCTGTACAGCGCCCAACAGTCAGCTCGTTCCCACAGTGTGCAAGGCCGACGACGGCGGCATTTTTGTGGCATGGGAGGACCGGCGGAATGGCAACATCAACGGCGATATTTATGCCCAGCGCTTCGACGCCAGCGGCAATCGCCTGTGGGCGGAAAACGGGGTTGCGGTCAGCACACCTCCGAATACGCAGTCCGCTCCTGTGATCGTCACCTCCACAGACGGTTCCGCGATTTTTGCGTGGGAAGATTACCGCAGCGGTTTCAGCAACGCCCACATCTACGCCGCAAAACTGCTCAGCGACGGCACCTTCCCGCGTTCGCAGCCGGCAATGCAGCTTTCGTCAAAGACTATGGACTTCGGCGTGCTGGGCGTCGGCGCGAAGCGCGACCGCGTGGTGGCAATAACCAACACCGGCGGTGACACGCTGCACATCAGCAACATCACGTCCTCCAGTCCTGATTTTGCAGCGCGACCCACGGTAAAATCGCTCGCCTCCGGCACGTCCTTCAACGACACCATTCGTTTCACACCAAGTGTCACGGGACCGATCAGCGGCTTCGTCGTTGTGCAGAGCGACAGTTGGACTTCTCCCGACACCATCCGTGTTTCCGGCACCGGCACGGGCACCGCGGTGCTCGACGTGCCCGCGCGCCGCTTCTCGATGGGCTACGTGCGCATGAGCACACAGAAGGATACCAACGTCGTGTTCACAAACGCCGGCCTCGACACACTGAAGATCACCTCCGCGAATTCCTCGAACGCCGCTTTCACAATTTCACCGGGCATCTCGAACGTCGCGCCCGGCCGCACGCTTACTCAGCGCATCCGCTACGCTCCGCGCGCACCGGGCAACGTGAACGCGCGCATCGTGCTGCTCAGCAACGCCCCGAGTTCACCGGACACTCTGTTTATGACCGGCATCGGCGTCGGCGAAGTCGACATCATCATGACCCCGACCGGTGTCGCCTTCGGTGATGTTGCAGTCGGCGCACGGAAAGACACTGCGATCGATCTGAAGAATAACGGCACGGACACACTGCGTGTCACATCGATCGACAGCGACGATGCGGCGTTTATTCCCATCGTGACCATGTTCAATGTTCCGCCCCAGGCGACCTATAAGATGAAAGTGCGCTGTTCCCCGGTGCGCCTCGGTGCCGTCAGTGGCGAACTCACCATCTACAGCAACTCGCGTACAACACCCGACAAGCTGACCCTGTCCGCCAACGGCCAGATAAACGTGGTGTTCGCACCGTCCGCACTTGCTTTTGGTCCGATCGAAACAGGGAAGTGGCGCGATACCGTGATTTACATCCAGAACAAGATGCTCGACACATTGCGTGTCACTGGTGTGTCAAGCAATAATCCGGCGTTCAGTGCGCGTCCGACCGTGTTTACCATAGCGCCGGGATACAGCTATCCCGATACGCTGCGTTTTGCGCCCACAAGCGTTGGGACGATCAACGGCGTCATTTCGTACACCAGCAACAGCGCCTCGACACCCGACAAAGTGGACGTAACCGGCGAAGGTCGCAATCCTAACGGAGTGGAAGGACCGCCTGCATCGGTGTCGGGCTTTACACTGCTGCAGAATTACCCGAATCCGTTCTCATCGACTACCTCGATTCCGTACGAGATACATAAGGCGGTGCGTGTGACATTGCGCATCGAAAATATTCTCGGACAGACAGTCGCGGTGCTCGTCGACGCCGAGCGTACGCCGGGCCGCTACACCGCCGCTTTTAATGCGGCAGCGCTGCCCATCGGAAGCTACCGCTTTGTGCTCCGCGCAGGCCAGTACGAAGCCGCTGGCCTGTTGCAGGTTCAGCGCTGAGGATCGAATTTCCGCTGGTGGAAAACGGGGCTTCGGCCCCGTTTTCCGTTTATGACAGCCACCGCAATAATGGGTCGAATACACGCGGCCACGTTGGAAAGTGCGGCGCTTTTTGTATTTTTTCTTTTCACACAATCCTGCTCTCATGTGCTGTTTTTCTGTCTATACAGTTCTCTCTCCCGTACCTATTTCCCTACAGCCCACACCATTACGGCAGCGGGGTATTTCGACCGTTGCCGGCGGGGTGAGAGAACCACTTTACACCGGATGAACCCATTTCACGAAAGGATCGCACGATGAGTTCACATAGACCGACGCCCGGCCACGATCATTCCTTCGGCCGGGGTAGCGGCATTGATGCGCCGGTAGCGACAACACCGGTATCGGACACAACCATCGATATCCTCGTGGCCCGTGAACGTTCGCGGCTCGAGTCGGAACTCGGCATAACTGATAAACACGTCCAACACGCCGCGCGCCCTGAGGAGCGCCCGTTTACGAGGGCTGAACGCCCCTTTACAACCGTGCTTTTTGGCGGACTCACCTGGAAACACGAACGACTCATTCAGGCGATGATGCACGGACTCGGCTACAAGGCCGAATACCTTGCGACCCCGAACGTGCGCGCATTCCAGACAGGAAAGGAGTACGGCAACAATGGCCAGTGTAATCCGACCTACTTCACAGTCGGGAATCTGATAGAGCATCTTACCGCCCTCGAACGCGGCGGATTGTCGCGACGCGACATTATCGACCGCCATGTGTTTTTTACCGCCGGAGCATGCGGTCCCTGCCGCTTCGGGATGTACGAGGCCGAATTCCGTCTCGCGCTTCGTAACGCCGGCTTCGATGGATTCCGTGTGCTTATTCTCGAACAGTCCGGCGGACTCAACCAGGCCTCGGGCGATATGGGCCTCGAGATGAATCTCGATTTTACACTCGGGATTCTGAATTCGTTTATGATCGCCGATGTGCTCAACGACGTGGCGTATCAATTGCGGCCTTTCGAGCTTGTGCCGGGCGCGACGGATGCGGCACTCAACGAATCGATCGAGATCATGGCGCGTGTCATGGAGCGTCAGAAGGCGGCGAGTGTTCCGCGCGCCGTCGGCGACTCAGCACATCGACCTGCAAAAGCCGCGGCCAGAGCCACAGCGCGACGCTTCCTTGCGCAGCTCTTCGGGCGGGAACTGCTCGAAGGAATGACCGAGTGCCGCGCCCTCTTTGCGGGCGTGAAAGTCGACCGCACCCGCCTGCGCCCCGTCGTCAAGGTGACCGGTGAATTCTGGGCGCAGACCACCGAGGGCGACGGCAATTTTAATATGTTCCGCTTCCTCGAGAAGGAAGGCGCCCAGGTCATGGTGGAACCCATCTCGACCTGGCTGCTCTATCTGCTGCACCAGGTGAAACAGGAGACGCGCGACCGAAAATTCTCCGGGCTCGACCCGACGCTCCCTCTTACGGCTCGTATGGTTCAGAAAGTGAAGCGGCTCGGAACCATGTGGAAGAAGGTGGCCATTTTCACTTTCGCGGAGAAGGTGTACATGCGCGAATACAACCGTCTGCGTCGCTGCCTCGACAACATACCGCATGAACTGCCGAACCAATATGCCATGCAACGCATCGCGCATCCCTACTACAACACGCGGCTCGAGGGTGGGGAGGGGCATCTCGAAGTCGCGAAGAACATCTACTACACGAACAAATCGCTCTGCCACATGGTGCTCTCGGTCAAACCCTTCGGATGTATGCCCAGCACGCAGTCCGACGGAGTGCAATCAGCGGTGACATCGCATCACAAGGACATCATTTACCTTCCCATCGAAACATCCGGCGAAGGCGAGATCAACGCTCACAGCCGGGTGCAGATGGTCCTCGGCGAGGCCCGCGCCGCCGCGCGCGCGGAATTGCAGAGGGCGGTGGAACAGACGGGTCTTACACTCGACGACGCCCGCGCGGCCATTGCAAACAACCCCGTCTTCAGTGATCCGTTTCTTCCCCTGCGCCGCACGCGAGGGGTGGTCGGAGTCGCGCCGAATTTCCTGTTGCAGTTCGCACCGCGCATTGGCGCCGCACGGAAGGAGCGCACTGTATGATTGAGCGCACACCGGTGTATCTCGTTGGACTCGATGTCGGCAGCACCACGGTGAAGGCCGTGGTGATCGACGAGGCGAGCGACGCGATCCTGTGGAGCGATTATCAGCGCCACGAAACCAAACAACCCGAAAAAGTGCTCGAATTCCTCGATCGGATACGGGCCGACCTCGGAATATCGGACGCGCAGATCCGAATGTATATCACAGGATCGGGCGGCAGCACACTGGCGCCATTTCTTGGCGCAAAGTTTGTGCAGGAAGTGAATGCAGTATCACTCGCCGTCGAAAAACTGTACCCGGAAACAGGTTCCGTGGTTGAACTCGGCGGACAGGACGCAAAGATCATCATTTTCAAGGAGGACCCTGAGACCGGCAGAAAGAAGAAAATCCCGTCCATGAACGACAAGTGCGCCGGAGGCACCGGCGCGGTGATCGACAAGATCAACGCCAAACTCCGCATACCCGCGGAGGAGCTCTCGTCGCTCGGATATAACGGCGTCAAGCTGCACCCCGTCGCGGGCAAATGCGGCGTCTTCGCCGAGACGGATATCAACGGACTGCAGAAACAGGGTGTGCCACCGGACGAACTCATGGCATCACTTTTCGAATCGATCGTACAGCAGAACCTCTCGGTGCTGACGCGGGGACACACCCTGCGTCCCGACGTGCTGCTGCTCGGCGGTCCGAATACGTTCATCCGCGGCATGGTCGAATGTTGGCGCGCGAATATCCCTCCCATCTGGGCCGAACGCGATATCTCTCTCCCGGAAGGTGTCGATCCCGCGTCGTTGATCAAGGTCCCGGAAAACGCACAGTATTTCGCGGCTATCGGCGCCGTGGAATTCGGCCGTGAAAACGCCGAGGAAATTCCCATATTCCCCGGCACACACGCGCTCGAGGAGTTTATCACGCGCGGCCGTCATGAGCTCAAGAAACAGAAGGGCAGTCTGCCCCTTGTCACCTCCACCGAGGAACTTGAGGCCTTTAAATCCGCCTACCGCATCCCGCCCTTTACACCGACGCGTCTTGAAAAGGGCAGCACCTTCCGCGCCTTCCTCGGGATCGACGGAGGTTCCACGTCCACCAAGGGCGTGCTCATAGACGAGGACCGACGCGTCGCCTTCAAGGCCTATCAGCTCTCGAAAGGAAATCCGATCGAGGACACGATGCAGATCGTCGGCGCGCTGCACGAGATGGTCCGTTCGCAGGGCGCGACACTGGACATACTCGGGGTCGGAACCACCGGCTACGCCAAGGACGTGCTTAAAAACACCATCGGCGGTGATGTCGCGCTGGTGGAAACCGTGGCGCATACGCAGGCGGCTCTGCACTTTTACGACAATGTGGATGTGATTTGTGATGTTGGAGGTCAGGACATCAAAATCATTGTCCTCAAAGACGGTCGCGTCGTGGATTTCAAGTTGAATACACAATGCTCCGCCGGCAACGGATACTTTCTGCAGAGCACCGCGGAGGGTTTCGGATTTGATGTCAAGGACTTCGCCGACATCGCCTTTTCGGCCGAGGTCGCCCCGGAATTCGGGTACGGCTGTGCTGTCTTTATGCAGAGCGACATCGTCGATTTCCAACGACAGGGCTGGCAGCCCGAGGAGATTCTTGCCGGTCTCGCGATGGTGCTGCCGAAAAACATCTGGCTCTATGTGTCGCAGATCCCGAATCTCGCGAAGCTCGGCAGCACCTTTGTGCTGCAGGGCGGCACGCAGCACAACCTTGCCGCGGTGAAGGCGCAGACGGATTTTATCCGTTCTCGTTTTTCATCGAAGGGTCTCGAGCCGCGCATCATCGTGCACGAGCATACCGGTGAAGCCGGAGCGATCGGCGCCGCGGTGGAAGCGGCGCGACTGCACGGCGGAGGACTCGAGACCAGCTTCATCGGACTCGACGCAGTTGCGCGCATCCGCTACACGAGCACACGGAACGAGGACACGCGCTGCTACTTCTGCAAGAACAAGTGCCTGCGCACTTTCATCGACGTCGAGACGAGTGAACCGGCACAGGCGCACAGCGACAGCTTCGAGTACAAGTCCGGCCCGGAGGCCGTCCGCGCCGCGCGTTTCGAAACGGCGGAGGAACAGAAGCGCGACGCCGTGTCGAAGGTGCCCCTGGCCGCCGGCGCCAACCGCCTCATCATCGCCACCTGCGAGAAGGGGACAGTGGAGGATGTCAACGACATGCGTGTCATCGCGAAAGGCCTCTCCGAGACCCGGAAGCAATTTCCGAATCTCCTCGAGGTGGCCGCGCACGACGCGTGGATCCGCTACGAGGCGCCACCGGCCGCAATCGTTCCCGGCCGTCTTTTCGGAGAACGCAGGAAACGCGCGCATGAAGAGACCCGCGCGCGCCGCGCTGCACTCAGAATCGGCGTGCCGCGTGTGCTCAACATGTATTCGTTTATGCCCTTCTTCTCCGCCTACTTTGAAAGTATCGGAATACCGCATCCGAATCTCGTATTTTCGGACTTCACCACCGAGGAGTTGTACAAGGAAGGGTCGAAGCGGGGGAGCATCGATCCCTGCTTCCCGAGCAAGGTCGCGCTGTCGCACCTCCACAACTTGATTTACCGCAAACACGCGAAGACACCTCTCAATTGGGTCTTTTTTCCGATCATCGATGAATTGCCCACCGATCTATTCGGCACGGTGGCGTCGAAGGCCTGTCCGACCGCCTCGGGTACGAGCGAATCCGCAAAGGCCGCATTCATCAAGGAGGAGGATCTTTTCGCCAAACACGGCATCCGGTACGTGAATCCCTTTCTCAGTCTCCGCGATCCCGCGCTGCTTGCGAATCAATTGTACCGCGAGTTCGGTGAGATGCTCGAACTCCGGGAGGACGAAAACGCCGAGGCGGTGCGTCACGGACTCGAAGCCCTCGCGCGTTTCAACAGCGGCCTTCAGACGCAGGCGCGCGGCATACTCGACACGCTCGAGGCCGAGAATCGCCTGGGCATCGTGGTGCTCGCGCGCCCGTATCACAACGACCCCGGCATCAATCACGAGATACTCGACGAGTTTCAGAAACTCGGGTATCCGGTGTTCTCGCAGGATTCGCTGCCTACTGACCCCGCGACTCTCGAGCGTGTTTTCGGCGCTGATGTCCGTGCCGGACGTGTACGCCACCCGATGGACATCGACGACGTATGGAAGAATTCGTACAGCGAGAACACGTCTCGGAAGGTGTGGGCTGCAAAATTCGTGGCACGGCATCCCAACCTCGTGGCGCTCGAACTCTCGAGCTTCAAGTGCGGACACGACGCGCCCATATACACGCTGGTGCAGGAAATCGTCGAGTGCTCCGGCACGCCGTATTTTGCGTTCAAGGACATTGACGAGAACAAACCGACGGGAAGCATCAAGATCCGCGTCGAAACCATCGGGTACTTCCTGAAGCGCTATCGCGAGATGATGGTGGACGAGGCGCGCAGGCGGCGCACCGTCGACGAACGCATGAACGACTACGAGTCGCGGCTTCGTGCGGTGCTCGATTCCGCGGAGCACTCGCGGTACGCGCTGTCAATGGGCGACACGGCGCATCACGAGATGGTGCAGTTGCGCCTTCCCGAGGAGGTTTCGGCATGAACGGGGTCGACACCGCATCGAAGGTGATGTTCGAGATTTACCGGGAGCGCGGGTATAACCGCGTGTACCGCGTGGTGTATTTTACGGAACTCGGCGAGCACAATCGTGAACACGAAATAAACCAAGCCATGGCCGGAGAGCATTTTATCGACGGCTTTTTTGCGGAGAAAGACCGCGACGCCGCGCGTGCCGCCATCGATGAAATGATAACGCGACTGAACGACGGAGTCCAGCTTTCTGAAGCGGACGCCCGCCGGACGCTCCAGACACTTCTTGTCGAATAATCCATGCCGCGCGCCGCATCCATCCTCCTTCTCCTGACCGCCCTCGGTGTGCGCATCAACGCGCAGCCGCTTGTGGTCTATTTCGGTGACTCGATCACCGAGGGGTGGATGGATGCGGTGCGACGGCCTGCGGACGCGTATCCCGCGGTATGCGATACCCTGGTCCGGGAACGGCACGGCTCGGCACGAAACATCTCTCTCGGCTTCGCCGGTGAAACCACCGACGACGCCCTCGCGCGCCTCGAGTCCGACGTGCTCGCTCTTCGACCCCAAGTCGCGGTCGTCGCGTTCGGATCAAACGACTATTACATTCACGGCAACGCCACAACACCGCGCGTATCACTGCAGCGGTACGCGGCCAATCTTCATCTGATTGTGCGGCGCCTCAGAGGCGGGGGAGTGCAGCCGGTGCTCCTCGGTCTTCCCCCGCTGATTGCATCGCGCTATGCGGCCTATTCCGAACCGCGCCTCTACGCGCCGTTCGGTGGAGCCGCGGCACACAACCGCAGCTATGATTCGACGCTGCGCACAGTGGCCGCGGACACACACACGCCCATCGTTCCGCTGCCATGGGACTCCCTGGATGACGCGGCTCTGCTCGGCATCGACGGAGTGCATCCCACGCCGGCAGGTCATCGTGATATCGCCGTGCGGCTGTTGCCCGCGGTGCTCGCGGCTCTGGATGCGGGCGCGCCGGCCATCGACGCCTCGCAGAGAATCGATGTATATCCGCAGCCCTTCGATCCGCGCCTGCACGGGCGGCTTGTTGCACGCTGTTACACAGACAAGCCAGGACCCGTCGACTGGGAATTGCTGGATGCGCGCGGTGGACGGGTATCGGTCGTGACCAGCACGGCAGCCGCGCCCGGCGAGCTGTTCGCCATGTGGAACACGGACCATCTTCGCGCGGGATGGTATGTCGTGCATCTGCGCGGCACCACGCAGTACAAAGAGTGTATCATTGTCCAATAAGGAGAGCAGTATGAGAATCGCCATCATCGTCCTCGCCGTCGCGGCCCTGTGTGCCGTCGGTGCGCAGGCCCAGACTCCCGTCCCCTCGAAAGCCGAGGCGCGGATGTATCAGAAGGGATTCGACATCCCCGCAGGCATTCCGCACGGAACGTGGGACTTCGACGAATGGCCCGGCGTCGACCACCCGGTCGTCTATAAGCAGGAGTTCATGTACAACAGCACGCCGAACGAGAAGATCAAAATCGACTACTTCCTCAGTGTGTTCGATGCCGATGACCACGAAGGGTATCTGAAAACACCCGCTGCACTGCGCGATCGCGGAATCGCGGATATGAGCACTCTGATTAAGGCGCGCACCGCCAGGAATAAAACACTGCTCGGTATTTTTTGCCACCCCGACGACGAGGTGTTCCTGGCAGGCGGACTGCTTGCCTACGCCGCGGCCAACGGCTGGAGCGTGAAGGTTGTGTTGATCTCGAACGGCGCCGACGGATCGCAGGGGCAGACCGACACGCCTTCGCAGGTGCTTGCGGGTTACAACAGCTTTGGTGTCATGGCCGATGGACGCACCGTGGTGAAGACCGACGTGCAAGGCGAAAAAAAGCTCGACATCATTGCGGGATACGCGCGCTCGCTCGGCGTCGACATACAGGTATTGCCGATCGACCTGACCGTCTCCGGGAAACACATTGTGCAGGTCGGTGAGGCGCCGGGACTCGATTTCCCCGCGACTTTCGGTCCGGGAACCGAATACCGCCGTGCCATCGCCGCTTCGCTGCGTACGCTGCTCAACGAGGTGAAACCGGGCATCGTGGTCGGACACGGAAAAGACGGGGAGTACGGAAACTACCTGCATAAGATGGCGCACGACCTCGTGCTCGATGCGGTAAAAGCCCATGCGACGTCCAATCCGGGTGTGAGTTTGTTCACCGGCTTTCCGGAGTACAACTACCGCGACAACATCACACATTTCCTCGACCTGAATCTCGACAATGGCGCGGCGTGGAAGAAGAAGTACGAGGCGTTCAAGGGCATCACGTTCCTGTACAAGGAAGGGAACGACTACGACAAGCCGTGGGATCCGACGGACCAGTACATGGATGGAAGTTTTGTGAAGGACTACGGCTTCACGCCCGAAACCGGGGAGCCGCCGCGATACGAATTTTTCCAGCGTGTCTCATTCTGAAACTGAATCAGGCATCCCCCGATGCGCATCGTTCATTTCGTGCATAGAATGTATCCCGACATCGGCGGCGTCGAGCTGTCGGTGGAACGCATCGCGGCCGAGATGTCGCATGCGGGGCACGATGTGACGATTGTCACGGAAACACCGGGCGCCTCCGTGCGCGATGCAGAAAATGTGTGTATCCGGCACCTCTCGGTGCGCCCGGTTCGACCCTTTACACGCGCACGGTATTGGAGCTGGATGTCGGCGCACCGCGATGAATTCGCGTGTGCCGACGTCCTGCACTTTCACGACTACGGCACCTTCGTCCACTGGTACCTTCCGCTCTACGCGGTGCTCCGCTCGCCGGTGTACGCGATGACGTTTCATGGTTTCGACTCCTGGCCCGTGCGCCGTCGCGACGATATGCAGCGCGCGTTCAGCGCGCGCAGGATGGATGTGACCTTCGGCGCCGGCGATTTTCTGCGCTTACACTACGCGCAGCGGATCGACCATACATATGTGGGCGCGCCGTTGCGACGGCGCACGAACGGTGTATGGAAAGCGCACCCCGCATTTTTATTTATCGGACGCCTTGCACCCGACACCTGCATCGCGGAAGTGGCCGCCGAGCTTGCGGCTGCCGCAGCCGCAACCCGGCGGAATGCGTCTTTGACGCTGGTGGGTGACGGTCTGCTCGAACACGAGATTCTGGATCTGAAAAACGAGTGGTTCGACGTGATTCATACACCCGCAACACCAGATGTGAATGGTTTTCTGGAAACGGCCGGTGTCATGATCGGTACGGGTTTCCTGTCCGTACTGGATGCGTTTGCGTACGATGTGCCGGTCATTGCGCCGGCCTTGACGCCGATAAAACGTGATTACTTCCGCTCGCTGCCCGATGTAGAACACAATCTTCTGTACTGCGAATCACGCACCGCGCTGCGGAGAACCTTCGAGTCGCTGTTGGATGGAGACGGTTTTCAGCGGGCGACTTCCGCCGCGCAATCCGCGCGCCGTCTCGCGGACTCCCTCACATGGGAGGGCATTGCGGATCTGTACCTGACGAATTATGCGAAGCACCGGCAACGATAGCACCCTTGCGATACTGTTTATCGCCCGGCCGGATCTCCTGACGAATCCGGGCGGTGATACAACACAGATCCTCGCGACACGCGAGGCCTTGGAACAGCGCGGCCATTCGGTGACGCTGCTGCTCGAGGAGGAAGAACGCCGCGTTGCGCTCAGCAGCACCCGCGCGCGTTTCGATATCGTTCATGCGTTTAACCTGCTGCTTTCGTATCAGTACGAGGACTCGCTGCGCCTTGCGACCGAACGCGGAATCCCGGTCGTGCTCTCGCCGATTTATTGGGACATGGAACCCTACGAAAGCGCCGCGCACTCCGTTGCCGCATGGAAACGTGGCCTGCTTCGTGCGCTGCTGCTTCTTCCAAGGGGCTTTGTCCGGCCGTTTCTGGGGCATCATCTGAAGACCGTGCGGTACAATCCGATGTACAAGGAATTCCTCGCCGGTATAACCCGATCGGTGTCGATGCTCCTGCCGAATTCTCGCGCCGAGGAAACACTGCTGCGCACTGCCTTCCATAGTCACACTCCTTCGGCTGTGATCGTCAATCCGAGCCGGAGCATGGAAGGCGGCATGGACAGACCCGAGGGACTTCCATCATCCTACATCCTGTGTGTGGGTCGCATTGAGCGTCGCAAGAACCAGTTGTACCTTATCCGCGCACTGCGCGGCCGCGACGAAGCGCTGGTGCTCCTTGGCAGCATCAACCGCGCGGAATCCGAATACTGGTCGCGTTGCCGGCGCGAGGCGCGACGCAACGGCGTGCATCTGATCCATGTCGAGAACCTTCCCTGGGAATCGGTCTGGCCGTATTACGTCCATGCGCAGGTGCATGCGCAACCGAGCTGGTTCGAGACGCCGGGATTGAGCAGTCTTGAAGCGGCTGTTGCGGGCTGCCCCGTGGTCTGCACGCAGATCGGATCGGCGCGGGAATACTTCGGCGCGATGGCGGAGTATTGTGATCCGGCGGATGTCGAGTCCATCTCAGCCGCTATACACCGCGCGCAGCGTTCAGCCGCGCGTGGTGACGTGCTTGCCGCGTACGTGTGCGAGAGGTATTCGCTCGACGTGGTGGGGGAACAGACGCTCGAAGCGTATGCGGCCGTGCTCGGTGAAACACGCGCGGTGGAGGCCCCGGTCGATGTCCTGGCCTGAATCCATCACACGGATATTTCCGGTGCACGCCCGTGAAAGCGGTATCGTGTTTGTCGGTGACGTGGTCGCAAAATCCCTCACGTTTCTGATCACCGTCCTGCTGTTCCGCCTTCTGCAGCCCGAGCAGTACGTGCTCTACGGTGTTTTCATCACGGCATTGGCGACGGTGCAGCAGTTCACCGATTCGGGCCTGCATTCGAGCATCATCCGTTTCACCGCGCTCTATGCGGCCGACAATCCCGATCGTGCCGCTGCGCACGTGCGCTTCGGCTGGCGCGTGAAATGGCTGGCCCTCGCCGGCAGCGGGGCGGCGATCACGCTCGCAGCGCGGCCCCTCGCGGACTGGGTGTTTTTTACTCCCGCGCTCGCGCATCCGCTGCGCATCCTGGGTGTCGGACTTCTGGGCTTCGGCGCCTTCGACTACATGCTCGCGGTTCTGCAGGCCCGTCAGCACTTCAAACCCCTCACCGTGTTCAGAATCGTGGAGGGATTCGGCAAGGCCGCTGTGATCGCCGGTGGCGCGGTCCTCGGGTGGTTCTCGCTCGACCTTGTCTATTACGCCTACATGCTCACTCCCGGGGTCTTGTTCCTTTTGGCCCTGTTGCTCATGCCGTCGCTGCGAAGTTCTGTACCTTTCGACTGGCCCGAGATCGGGGCCGAGATTTTCTCCTTCGGCAAATGGATGATGCTCACGTCGTTCGCCACGATGTTCCTTATGCGCCTCGACGTGTTCATGGTGACGCCGCTGCTTTCGGATCGTCCCGCGGAAGTGGGGCATTACGCGGCGGCAGTGCGCCTGTGTATGCCGCTGATTGTTCTTACCGGTTCCATCGCGACGGTGTTTTTCCCGAAGGCCATGGCTGTACGGTCGATGATCGAGATGCAAAGCTATGTGCGCCGCTCCCTGCAAGTCACCGTCCCGGTCTCGCTTCTGTCCATCGGATACGCCGTGCTTGTTGCGTTCCTGGTGCCGGAATTTTTTCCGAAGTACGGTCCGTCCGTCCCGATGTTCGGCGTCCTAGTGCTCGGGTATGTATGGACGATACTCGGGAATCCGCTCACGATGCTCGTGCTCAGCATCAATCGCGCGAACATCGTCACCCTCATCAGCGCCGTGCAACTGTTGATCACGCTGGTATCGCATTACTTCTTCATTCTGGCGCTGGGAGCGATCGGGGCCGCGATCAGCACCGTATTGCTCTGGTTCGCAGCCGGAAGTTTTTCGATGTGGTATCTGTATTCACATCGTCACGAGATTGAGACACGTTCCCGCGTGGTGCAGCCATGATGTCGATAGGCGCCTTCCTGACACGCGTTTTTATTGCCGTCGAGAATCTCGAGCGCAAGCGTGCCGTGCGCGCACTGCGTGCAGCAGGCCAGCAAATCGCCGACAACGTGTCCTTTGGACGGCGCGTGCAGATCGATATACACGAGACCGCGAGGGTGGAGATCGGTGGCGGGGCGAAGATCCTGCAGGATTCCTGGTTGATTGCGGAAGCACATGACACGCTGCGTATAGGATCATCGGTGTTCATCGGCCAGCATTGCACCGTGTCCGGCTCCGTCGAAATTGGCGATAACACTCTCATCGCGTCCTTCGTCAGCATCATCGACGCGCAGCATGTGATCGACGATCCGACCGTCCCCATTTCCCAACAGGGCGGACGCAAGAATCCGATTCACATCGGCCGCGACGTCTGGATCGGCGCCTCGAGCATCGTTCTGGGCGGAGTCACAATCGGCGATCATGCCGTGGTCGGCGCCAACAGCACCGTCACGCGCGATGTTCCCCCATGGGCCATCGTCGCGGGATCACCCGCAACGATACTCCGCATGCGGGAGCAGCCATGACTGTCGAGCGAATGGATTTTTCTGATGCCCGCCTGCGTACCTGGTGGACCGCGGCATATGCCGGAGGACTACACACCAACACGCCGTTTCAATCGCTCGAGTGGAACGAGAGCTGGTGGAAAACTTTCGGTGCGGCGGACGAGAGAAGGGAACTGTTCCTGCTTGCGGGTCTCGACGCCGATTGTACAATTCGATTCATCGCGCCGCTATTCCTGCAGAAACGCGCCTTTGGCGGCGCCCTGGCATGGGAACACCTGCTCTTTATCGGCGATGACCTCGCGCCGTATCTCGACATCGTTGTCCCCGCCGCCGACAACGCGGACTATACAGAGGATATTGTCCGATATTGTGAACAACAACGGCCGCGCGCGTGGCTGCAACTGCGCGACATCCCCGTCGGTGGAATCGCCTCGCGCATCGCAATCCACTTCGAGCGTCGCGACGAGCGATTGGTACTTCCGGGGCGGCCCTGCCTGCGCATGGAGCTTGCGCCATGTGGTGAAACGCCGCTGGAGGACCTGCTTATGGCGGCGGTGCGCCCGACTTTTCGACGCACGCTGAAAAAGGCGTTGACGCGTTATGCGGATGCCGCAAACGGGCTCGCGTGGACGTACGGCGCGGCGGACGACACGCTGCGCGCGTGCCTGACCGTGCTCTCCGCGGAACGTTTCGGCGAAACCGCCTTCCTCGCGGAATCGTGCAACGCGGACTTTTTCCGCGAGCTGCAGGACCGTCTCGCGCATGAAGCAAAATACGCCGTGCTCACCGCGCACGGTGTGCCGGTGCATTGTCTTATGGGCTTTGAGCATGGAGGAATTTTTTATTACTTCCTCTCAGGCATGCTACCATCTGCTTCGGCCCTCGCTCCAGGGATCATCAATTTTTCGCTTCTCATCAACACCCTCCGCACCCGCGGTCTTCGTGCGCTCGATTTTCTGCGCGGCGAAGAACGGTACAAAAGGGATTTCGGCGGCGTTGAGTCGCGCACCGTGTGTATGCGCGTCGTCCCGCCCCGCGCTCGCGCACGTCATGCAGCAGCGGGATTTCTCCGGGGCATGCGGCGCATGATCGTCGCCGCGCGCAGGCAGGAGAGGGCTGCATGAGACGGTTTATGCGTCTTGAGACGCTCCTGTTTTTCTCCACGCGGCCTGACGCAAATCCGGTACACGAGGACCAGGCTTCCGGGCAGCAGTTTCACATGCTCGACTCTGAGAACGTTTTCCCATGGTCTAGTTTATCCGACGACCGACTCGCGGCATGTTATCGGTCCCGCTTTCGCGACGGTCATGCCGCGATAGCCCAGAGCGACAGGGGGGAACGTGTGTTCACCGCATGGCTTGCCTCCGGTGGATTGCACGTCGACGAACTGGGCTTTGAATGGCGCATTCCTGATGCGGAGCGTGTCGTATACGACTGCAATACCGCGCCCACACACCGCGGACGCGGGTTGTACCCCGCGGCTCTTCGTTGGATCGTTCGGCATATTCAGCGCGACGACGTCTCGCGGGTGTGGATTTATGCTGATGCACGCAACCATGCGTCATTGCGCGGCATCGAAAAGGCAGGTTTCGACGCCGCCGGTTTGATGCGCACATATTGGCTTGCGGACATACCTGTCCTGCGCCGCGGACGCGTCGTCGGAGTGAACACATGATCGGGATCCGGCACATGCGCGACGCCTTTGCGCGCAGGCGGCTGCATTCACGCGTGGCCGATCTTGCGGACCTCGCTTTGAATCACCTGCGGACCGTGTATCCACGCGAGCTTGTTTTCGAAACAGGCGACGAAATTCCGGTTCTGGTCCTGGCGCCTCATGCCGACGACGAGACCTTCGGCGCCGGAGGCACGATTGCACGCCATGTGGCTGCGGGGCATCGCGTGACCGTGGTACTCTTTGCTGACAACGCCGCCAGTCTCGAGGCGACCTCCACATTCCGCGCTGATGAAATTATCGCGCTGCGCAGGCGCGAGTTTGATGCCGCGATGAACGCGCTGGGGGTGCACGAAATCTGCTGCCTCGAGCTTCCCGGTCATGCGCTCGACAGCGTTGATGCTGTTTCGCGGCTTCGTGACATCGGCATTGAGAAACACCCGCGGCTTTTGTATCTTCCATCGATATTCGATAATCACGACGAACATCGTCGAGTGAATATCTGCGCCGCGCGTGCTTTCGATGTGCCGCGCCTGGCATCCTGCGAGGCGCGCGGATACGAGGTCTGGAGTCCGCTTCCGGCAACAGCCGTTTGTGATATCAGCGACACCCTCACCATCAAGCGCTCCGCCATTCACTGCTACAAATCCCAGACATCCGTCATCGACTATGAGCATCACATTACCGGACTCAACGCCTACCGGGCGATAACGCTCGGCGGGGGAGTCCGCTACGCGGAAGCATTTCTCTCGCTGCCGCTTCCGCAGTATGTACGGTACGTCACACAGCTTTTGAAACCATAACCCATCACTCTTTTCATCTCCCAGGAGGAATGCCCACATGCTGACCACGCGCAACGCGGCCGCCAGCCTGATTCTTGCAGCGATTGCTCTGTGTCTCGCCTGCACGCAACTCACCGCGCAAACGGGCAAGAAACTCATCATCAACAACTTCTCCTCGAATCCCGACGAGATTGAAACGCATGTTGTCATCAGCGATGTCGATGGGATAGGGCCGGATATCAAGATCAAGATATTCACCGAGGATGGACGACTTGTCTACGAGCGGTACGAGCGGTTGATCGCTTTCGGAAAACTCAATTACAATCCGCTGACCTACCTGAACGCCTATCAGCACGGCCTGAACCAGAATCCCGTGTTCAAGGGAACTGTCCGCATCGAAGCCCAGGAAGGCAACCTCATCGGCCAGTATTGGGAGATGAGCAAGGACAAGAAAAACTCATTCATGAACATCGGCGTGCCCGCCTCCAACGGCGAGGGCTACGACAAACTGGTGTGCCAGCACTTCGTGTCCGACAAGGGCATCGACGCGTCCATCGTTGTCGCCAATGCCGAAGAGGAGCGCCCCGTGACCGTCAATCTGAAAATGTATTCAGACGATGGGGGACTGGTTGCAACCGACAACTTCATCATCCAGCCGAACGGCATCACCCGCATCAATCCCTATAAAGTGACAAAGGGCCTTCGTATGACAGGCACGGCGTATCTTGTTGTGGTGGGCGCGGGCAAGATCACGGGCGAATACTGGCAGGCCTCGCCGGGCGAGAAGTACCAGGTTGCGCTCCCGCTCGAGGGTGTGACAAAGATCCGCTGACGCCCCATGCGGTATTCGGTCGTTGTTGTACTTGTCATGTTTTTGGGACTCCTGCGCGCGGATCTCGACATCCGCGCGCAGGACCCTTCCGGAGCCGGCACACACGCATTGCTCCGGGTGGGTGACCAGTTGATCGTCAACTACTTCGATTCCGATCCCGAAAAATACGAGACGCATCTCGTCATCACCGATGTCGAGGGATCAGGGTCCGTGGTCAACGTCATGGTGTACGACAACGATGGGAAACTCCACGACGCGGAATCGTATTTCCTGCCCATGTTCGGAAAGGTGAACTACGATCCCGGCAAACGCCTTAAAGACAAACGTTTTCGCGGCACTATCCGCATTTATTCCGATGGCGGAAGTGTAGCCGCACAGTACTGGCAGTTCTACCGGAATCCGGATCTCATGCCGTTCAATACGGCAATCCCCGTGGCGGATGCCAGGGGTGGTACGGCACTGCTATGCCAGCATTTTGTGTCCGATCCGGCCATCGATGCGCGCCTGTATCTTTCGAATCCCGCCTCCGACAGCAGCATCACAGTGGCAGTCACATTTTATCTCGACAAGGGAAAACAGATATCGAGAGACCGGTATACTATTCCCGCCAACGGGTCGATTGTAATTCTGCCGTTTCAGGCGAACGAAGGCCTCGTACGCACCGGACTGGCATATTGCGAAGTGGTCGGATCCGGCCAGATCACGGGAGAATACTGGCAACTGGCGCAGGGAGAAAAATACCAGGTCTCTCTGCCGCTCGAAGTGATTCCGAAACGTGCGAAGGACTGGTAAACTCCGCGGATGTGCCGCGCATACCGGATGCTCGCTACACGGCCCATACCGTGTCTTGCTTGTAGCTCCGGCACATGTAACTTTGCACAGAGTCGGCATGAAAGGTGAATCCTTTGCCGCGATTTTTTGTTGACGCTATGAATCCGACACACCTCCACTACAGGAGGGTGGCTATACTTCGGATGACTTTACATAATATATATTATAAGAAAACATTGATCCTGTTGGATCAGGGGCTTTCATGAAGGAATCGACAAAACAGAACTGGGAATCTTTTTGGAAGGACAAGTCCGACGTCAAGGAGGTGTACGCAAACACGGACCGCATCCGTCGAAATCTTCGATCCGTAATGGATGTGTCCGGCAAGCGCATCCTTGAAGTCGGAGCCGGCACCGGACGCGACAGCTTCTATATGGCTGGCGATGGTGCCGAGCTTTTCCTGCTCGATTATTCCATGAACTCGCTCAAGATCATCCGGTCCGCCGCGCCGCCCGATACCCGCGTGCATGCCATCGGCGGTGACGCTTTTGCTCTGCCGTTTCATGACGGGACCTTCGACGTTGTGTTTCATCAGGGTTTGCTGGAGCACTTCCGCAAGCCCGCCGCAGAAGCGCTGCTGAAGGAAAATGTACGTGTCCTCCGCACCGGAGGCCTGTTGGTGGTCGATGTGCCGCAGCGCTGGCACGTCTACACCGTCATCAAACATGCACTTATTGCAGCGAATGCCTGGTTTGCGGGCTGGGAGCGCGAATTCTCCGTGCGTGAATTGAGGACTTTACTGCGTTCGCTCGGACTTACCCCGAAGGCCGCCTACGGTGAGTGGATGTATCCAAGTTTGTTTTATCGCACCTTCAGAGAAGCGGCAGGTAAAATTGGGCTCAAGATGCCATTATACCCGCAACTTCTGCCGCCTGTGTCAAGGCTGCGAAAGCAGATCAGAGAGAAACTTGATGGGAGCCCACTGAAGCTGAATACGTCCTTGTCGATCGGTATCATTGCAGAAAAGCAATAAACGAACTACGTCGAATAAGATTTAATACAGCGCCGTATTGCATTGAAAATACTTGTACTTAACTGGCAGGATATCACGAATCCACTCGCGGGTGGAGCCGAGGTCCATCTCCACGAAGTCTTCGAACGGATCGCAGCCCGCGGCCACGAGGTAACGCTGTTCTGCCACCGCTATGAGGGTTCGAAAGCGGAAGAAATGCGGAATGGGATCCGAATCGTCCGACATGGCGGTCGCAGCGTATTTAATCTGCATGTCCCACTGGCTTGGTGGAAACGGTTCAAAAAAGAGGGCTACGACGTGGTTGTGGACGACGTCAATAAAATCCCCTTTTTCACTCCCCTGTTTGTGAATGCTCCGATTCAGGGTGTCACGCATCATCTATTCGGGAAGAGCATTTTCCTGGAAACAATCTTTCCTCTTGCGCTCTACGTCCATCTTTGCGAAAAACTCATCAAGCCGGTATACCGGCACGTCCATTTTATCATCGGATCACCGAGCACACACAAGGAATACCTTGAATGGGGCTTTCCACCCGAGCAGGTGACCATCATCAATTACTGCGTCAATCGAACCGTGTACTTCCCTGCTGAAAAGGACGTCCATGATCCCGACCGCATATGCTACTTCGGCCGACTGAAAAAGTACAAGTCGGTCGATCATCTGCTCCGCGCGTTCGACGGGCTCCGTCATGAGTACCCGCGCCTCACGTTGCATATCATCGGCGATGGCGACGACCGCCCGCGTCTCGAGGCGCTGGCGGCGGAACTCGGTCTGGGGGATCGTCTCGTCTTCCACGGCTTCATCGATGAGGATCAAAAGGCGCCCTTGCTGCAGACGATGAATTTTGTGGTCAACACGTCTTCCAAGGAGGGCTGGGGACTGACCGTGGTCGAGGCCAACGCCTGCGGGATTCCGGTTATAGCCGCCGACGTGCCTGGCCTGCGCGACTCGGTCGTGAACGGCTCCACCGGATTGCTCTATGAATTCGGAAACATTCAGCAGCTCGGAGCCCACATGCGGACCCTGCTCGAGAATCCAACGCGGCGCGCGGAACTGAGCGAGGCGGCGCTTCAATGGGCCGACAAGTTCGACTGGGAAAAGGCCGCCGACGAGACGCTCGGTTTCCTGCAGGCTGCCATCAATAAAAAGAGAAAACGATCCTGATGTCCGTATAGCGCGGGCTCAATACCCGAGTCCGCCGAGAAAATCCGGAGTGATACGCCCCGGCGCGGCGGCATCGCCTCGGCGTGCGAGTGCGGCGAGCACGTATTTCCCCAGCACGTCGAACTCGATATTCACGAGACGGCCCGGCCTGCTATCCTCGAATACTGTGGCGTGATAGGTGTGCGGTATCACCGACACGGTGAAGGAATTGCCGCCCAATTCGGCGATGGTGAGCGAGACACCGTCGACAGCGATGCTGCCCTGAGGCACCAGGAGCGCTGCGTCCGCGGGGTCGTATTCAATATCAATCAACCAGCTCTCGGCCTTTTCGCGGATCTGCACAATACGCGCGACACGATCAGCATGGCCCTGCACAAAATGCCCGCCGAGTTTTCCATCCGCGCGGAGCGCGGCCTCGAGATTCACACGATCACCCGCCTGCAGGCCTCCGAGTGTGGTATTTGAGACGGTGTGTTCGACCGCTTCGGCAGAAAACGAGGAGGCGGTGAATGCGGTGACCGTAAGGCACACGCCATTGATGCTGATACTGTCTCCGAAAGCCGCATCGGCAAGAACCGTATGCGCTTCCACAACGAGGCGCCGGCCGTTGCCGAAACGCTCCGTGACGCGGATGATGCCTCGTTCGGCGATGATACCTGTGAACATGTCTCAATCCCTGCTGTGTGGTCGAAGCACAAGATGCACATCTCCGCCGGAGCGGTGTATTTCGTCGACACGCATACGAAGAGCTGCCGGAAGGTCGCGTGCCGGGAGCTGTGCGGCGCTTGCCAGGCCCGCGCCAAGAAACAATGGACCGATAAAAATATCGAGGCGGTCCGCAAGATCCTGTTTCAGGAAGGACGAGAAGACTCCCGCGCCACCTTCCACCATCAGAGTATTGACGCCCTTCTCGAAGAGTAAGGTCAGCATCGAGGGGAGAAAGTCCCTGAAGCCGCGGCCCGGGGCGATCGGGAGTAAGGTGATGCCGCGTCCCGCGAGTGACGCCGCCGCTCTCGGTGCGCCGCGCAGTGCGGCGGGAGTTGTGGCCACTATCGTTCGATGTGCGTCGGTATCGGAGAACACCGCGGCGCCGAGCGGCAGGTGCATGGTGCGTGTCACCACGATGCGGCGCGGATTCGAGCCGTGAATGCCGCGCACCGTGAGAGCCGGATTGTCGGCGCGCACAGTGCCCGCGCCAACCAGTATCGCATCACTTGCCGCGCGCATAGAATGTACGCGTGCGCGCGAGGCCTCGGAGCTGATCCATTGCGAGGACCCGCGCAGTGGTGCGATGAAGCCGTCTAGGGTTTGCGCGATTTTCAGGAGAATCAAAGGACGCCCGAGTGTGGTGTTCACGATGAATCGCTCGTTCAGGCGGCGAGCGGCAATGTCGGACAGGCCCGTGATACATGGTATGCCTGCTTTCTCGAGCACCGCTATACCGCCCCCGCGTACGGAGGGATTGGGATCCCTCATGCCGATGATCACTCGTCCGACACCCGCCGCAATCAGGGCATCGGTGCACGGAGGCG
The DNA here is from genome assembly GCA_016218045.1 of Ignavibacteriota bacterium. Classification (NCBI taxonomy): domain Bacteria; kingdom Pseudomonadati; phylum Ignavibacteriota; species Ignavibacteriota bacterium. The sequence continues at coordinate 111,891 of JACRFB010000052.1, read as the reverse complement.
TTTTACCGTGATGATTGCACGGCTCGAGGGTCACGTACACGTCGGCTCCGCGCGCGGCGTCTCCCGCCTCGCGGAGAGCAAACACTTCGGCGTGCGGACCGCCATACTTCTTGTGCCACCCCTGTCCCACAACACGTCCGTCCCGAACGACGATGCAACCGACAAGGGGATTGGGCTCCACCGCCCTTCCCCCGCGACGCGCGAGCCGCAGACAGCGATCCATGATCGCGGCATCGACGGGCGCGTCCCGCAGCGTGATGCGCGTGGAATATCGGCCTTTCATCGCTCGTTGGTACTGCGCACTACCATCAGCGCGGTGGATATTTTACGGCTGTATGGATTACCAGCCGGAGGCGAGACGGTTGCGTCGCCAACCACCATCGTCGCGGATCCTCCTCCGTCGAAGTTAAAGGCGTCCCATGCGCCGCGCTCGATCATCAGTGAAGCCAGATCCGGCAACGATATGCCTTTGCGGCGTTGCCGACGGTTGGGCGGCTCGACGGTGACAAGCACCGCGCGTTTCCCGTCCCGCGAGAGGCCGAAGGCGGTGCGGCCGTATCCCGACTGCACGAAGCGCAACTTGCGCAATCCCTCCTGCTGCCACTCGACGCTTACACGCCCGTCGCGCACGAGGCGCGGGGTGCCTGTTGTCATTTCTACCACGGGGCCCTGCACCGCGGGAGTCAGACGGCTGACCAGAGTCACCGTATCACCGACACCCATCGTGAACAACCACGGCAACGGTCCTTTCCCGAGGGAGATCACGCCTCCGTTTTTTGGAACCATGACAAAACCGGTGTCGATGTACGTGATGCGACAGGGCACCTCTCCATTCGCCACGGGCTGCGACAGGTATTCGAATTGGGCCTTGAGGGAGCCGCTCTCGATGCTGATGGACCAAATAGAATCGACAGCGGCGCCAAGGGAACCGATCTCCGTTTCGGAATCGTCTGTGATCGTGTCGGCGCTCGCCATCGCGATCCAGGATGTATCGATGTACGGTACAGTCGTTCCGTAGTAGGAATTGTACACCACGATGCTCGAGGTGTCGTGACGCTCATTGAATCGCGCTACCGGCATCACACCGTATCGTGTGCGCAGTTCCGCCTCGATACGGAAGGTGTCGAGGTACAACTGTTTGTTCTGTGTGATCGCGAGAGCCGACCAGTTCTTGTACTTGCGGTTGTTGAGTATCACGCCGTTCGACACTGTCGGACCGATCGGGTGATTTGAACCGGCGGCCCAGTAATTTGCGTTCACTCCCGCCACGACGCTCTGAAACGCCGTGACGCTGTCGTAGCGGTGCATGATGGAATGAACACGCTCGAGTCCCGCGATGTTGTCGAGTCCCTTGCCAACCTTCAGCGACACGTCGTTGCGACCCAGATCCACAAGCACGGTGTGAACGGTACATCGGAGTTTCGGATATGATTGTACGTAATACGAGACGCCGTCGGCAACACGGCGGACAGGCGCGTCGCCCGGCGTGGAGGCGGTTGGCGGATCACCCGGGGCCGCCGAAAGCCGTGTGAAGAATGCCGTGCACACCAGGAGGCAGAACACGGTGATGCTGCGGCGGCGGAACATGGCGCGTCCCGCGTGGAGCTGTCTCCGCGTGCTCGTGTCCGCCACCATGTTCTACTCCGCGGGCTCCACGCTCTGGCCGAGTGCCGATGCGCGGTACGCGGCGTCGACGAGGCGCATCCGCGCGGCGGCCTCGGCGCCCGTCGAAATGGTGGGGTGTAATCCGCGGATGGCGCCAAGAAAATGGCGCAACTGATGCTCGTAGGAGCGGCGGAAAATACTTGCGTTCGATTCGGGAAGAACCGGCGTCACGTTCGACGGCACGCCGGCGATGATCTTGCGGATGCGCAACGGATTGACACTCGCACTTCCTTTTGTGCCGACAATATCGAGCGACAATTGCGATTTCTCGACCGGGGCGTTCCAACTGCAGTGAAGCGACACGGCGGTGCCGCCTTCGAGACGGAAAAAACAACTCGCGGAGTCTTCCACGTCGCGAACCTTTCCATGCTGCATCACTGCGCTCACGCTATGTGCGACGGGAAAATCGAGCAGCCATAAGACAAGGTCGAGCATGACGAGACCGAGGTCCATGAACACACCGCCGCCCGAACGTTCCCGCTTTCGTAGCCAGCTCTGATTGGTGCTCTGATAGTTCAGCCAGCTTGCCTGCACGAGGAAAATGTCGCCCAACTCGCCGCTTTGGATAAAACTCCGCAAGGTGGTGTTGTCCTGCTTGAACCTGTGATTCATGCCCACCATCAACACCACACCCCGCTTCTCCGCGGCACGTGTCAGCGCGGCAGCGTCTTTGTGCGAGGTTGCCAGGGGCTTCTCGATCAACAGATGTTTGCCTGCCTCGATCGCCGCCAGGCCGATCGGGAGATGTGTATCGGTCGGTGTGGCAATCACCACGGCATCGATATCGGACCGCGCAAGCAGACGCTGATGGTCGGTGTCGATCGCCGTGATGCCGTACTGCCCGGCCACGTTTGTGACTGTGCTTTTGCGGGAGTCGCACAGAGCCGCGACCGTCGCGTCCTGCATGCGGGACAGGATGGGCAGATGCGCTGTCTGTGCGATATGTCCGGCGCCGATAACGCCGATGGAGAGCGGTTTCATGGTGTCAGCGTTCCTCGTGTTCCACCGGAAGTGTTGCCGCTTTGCCCATGAATCCCAGCGCGGTCCGGGCGATACCCAGAGGATCGAGATCGATGCTCCGGTACAACTCTTCCTGCGTTCCCTGTTCAACGAACGAATCGGGCAGTCCGTGCACACGCACTCGCGTTTCGTGCTTCCCGTTCTCGCTCAGATACTCGGCCACGGCGCTTCCGAAGCCGCCGATCCGCGCATTGTCCTCCACCGTCAGGATGAACGGATGTGTCTCAGCGATACGGTCTATCAGGTCGGTATCGAGCGGTTTGACAAAACGCATGTTCACAACTGTCGCCTGCACACCCTGATTTGCAAGCAAATCCGCGGCCTTCAAACAATGTTGCGACATCGAACCGATGCCGAGCAGCGCGATCCCGGATCCTTCACGCCAGACCACGCCCTTCCCCACGGGCACGTTCTCATACTCTTCGCGCAACTGTTTTCCGGTCCCGTTTCCGCGTGGATATCGCAGTGCGACCGGACCATGAACGTGCTCGACGGCGGTATAGAGCATGTCACGCAGTTCCTGCTCGTCCGCCGGAGCCATGATGACCATGCCGGGTATCACGCGCAGATAGGACAGATCGAAAGAACCGTGATGTGTGGGACCGTCGGCGCCCACCAAACCTGCGCGATCGATCGCAAAGACCACGTGCAAGTCCTGAATGGCGATATCGTGAATGATCTGGTCGTACGCGCGCTGGAGGAAGGTGGAATAAATCGCCGCGACGGGAATGAAGCCCTCGGTTGCAAGACCCGCAGCGAATGTGATGGCATGTGGTTCGGCGATGCCCACGTCGAAGCAGCGGTCGGGCATCTCGTTCTTCAGTATGTCAAGCCCGGTACCGGTGAGCATGGCGGCGGTAATTCCGACAACCTTGTCGTTTTTTTGTGCGAGATCCGTCAGGGTTTTCCCGAAGATCGTCGTGTATGCCGGAGGTGCATCCTTCACCTTGGGCGATTTCCCCGTGATTTTATCGAAGGGATTCACGCCGTGGAGATTCATGCCGTCCTTCTCGGCAGGTTCGTACCCCTTCCCCTTCTGGGTGACGACGTGCACGAGGATGGGTCCGCTCCACTGCTGCACCTCGCGGAACATGTGCACTAGTGTGACGATGTTGTGCCCGTTCACCGGACCGAAGTACCGGAAGCCGAGTGCTTCAAAGAGCATGCCGGGAGTGAGCACGGCTTTGAGGCCGCCTTCGAGTTTTGCGGCCACTTTTCTGAAGCGGTCGCCGAGGTGATCAAAATGTCCGGCGAGGTCCCACACGTTGTTACGAAAACGATTATAGGTGGGTGACGCGATCACCTCGTTGAAGTGATTCGCGATCGACCACATGTTCGGCGAAATCGACATCTGGTTGTCGTTTAAAACGACGATCACGTCTTTCTTGAGGAGGCCGCAATTGTTCATCGCCTCGTACGCCATGCCGCCGGTCATGGATCCGTCGCCGATGACCGCGACAACCTTGAACTTCTCGTGTTTGTAGTCGCGAGCCGTTGCGATGCCCAGCGCTGTCGAGATCGAGGTGGTGGCGTGACCCGCTCCCATCACGTCGTATTCGCTCTCCTTCCGTTTCAGAAAGCCGCTGATACCGCCGAACTGTCGCAGGGTCGAAAAGCGGTCCTTGCGTCCGGTCAGGACTTTGTGCGGATAGGCCTGATGACCGACGTCCCATACGATTTTATCGGTGGGAGTGTCGAACGCATAATGCAGGGCCACCGCGAGTTCGACCGTACCGAGTCCTGCGCCCAGATGGCCCCCGGTCTTCGACACGTGGTCGATGAGAAACTCGCGCACTTCCGCGCTGACGTGGCGCAAATCGTGAACATCGAGCTTCCTCAGATCCACCGGTGAGTCTATGTGGTCGAGAAAAGAGACGGCTCCGCCTGGGGAGTCGTTATTGCTGGAATCTGCATGCATGGGTTTTAGAATCGGGCGCTCACACCGAGCGTTGGGAGTAAGGGAAACATGGTGACAGTCCTGCGGCCGAGGCGTCCTGATGCGTCAACAAAGTACCGAAAACTGGCCACATTTCCATGATTGTACGCGTTGATGATATCGAGGTAGAAAGACCAGTCCGCGTTCCAGAAACGGGTCGTCGCTGTCGCGCGCAAATCGAGGCGGTGGTACAGCGGTTTGCGGCTCTGATTTATGTTGTCTTCATCCCCATAATCGATGTCGAGAATCACATTGCCGGAAAAATCCCTGGCGAACTGCGGCACACCCTGCTCAAGCACGATACGCGGGCGCACGCCTCGCGGTTGTGTGATGGGGAAATTCGAACCGATCCTCCAAAATGCGCCGATGTCGAGCCATGGCAGCACACGGTAATTCCCCACGATGTTGGCCGTGTGCCGCTGATCGAAATTGAACGGCGTGTGAACTCCGTCGCGCTCGCGGTATGCCCAGGCGAGGGCGTAGCTGACCCATCCCGAGAGGCGATCATCGCCCGCGAGCGAGCGTTTCTCCAGCATGAGTTCCATACCGAACGCGTCGCCGCGCGCCCCATTGATGGGGATCGAGGTCAGGGAATCCCTTCGCACGAGCGAGGGTTGTGACCAGCCGGCGGCTGTGCGGGGATCCACTCCTGTCGGATCCGATTCCCAACGCAGCGCGGACGTTTTTTTCTGCACAATCAAATCGGCGAAACGTTTGTAATATGTCTCTACTCTCGCGAGCCACTGCTCGTCGATCCATCGTTCGAGTCCGAGCACCGCGTGCCAGGCGCGTTCGGGAGAAAGCGTGCGCAGGTTGTCGGAACTGAAATCGAAAAACTGATTTTGATCGAACAGCTTTTCGTATCCGGGCGACTGGTAATACAGCCCCGTGGAGGCGCGAAATGTTGTAACGGGATCAACCGCATAGGAGGCGGACAGCCGTGGGGAAACAACAGCGCTTTCGAGCTGCCCGTAGTAATCCACTCGAATGCCGGGGGTCACTGCGAAGGAAGTGCCAAGGAGAATGCGGTCCTGCACATAGGCATGCGCCTTCACGTACGTTAAACTCTGTGCTATATCGTCCACCAGTGCCGAGGAGCGCGGATTTGCCTCGATGATCTGACGCAGCTCGGGCGATACACGGAAAGCAAAAGTGAGATCCGTCGCGAGCACATCGACACCGACACCTGCATCCAACGCGTGGGATTCGTCTGTGAGTAGAAGCATGTTCTTTACGGAGGTCTTCCGGAAACGGAATTCGTTGTCGAAGGAAATTCCGAACAGACGCGCCATAGCGCGTAAACTGTCAGTCTGTTGTCCCCTGAATTCCTCACGGTTCAGAACCGGATCGAGAAAGCGCCCATCAAATTCGGTCGTGCCCGTGTTGTCGTAATACGACAGCACAAGCTTGTTGACGAGTCGCTCGTTTGGTGTGTAGTACCAGGCCGCACCGAGCACGGTGTTGAACAGCGTGTTGAAGACTGAAACGCTGTCGGGGGTTTCACGCCCCTCACCCGTCACGAGGTCCACGCCATCGCGGCTGCTGAGAGCGTTGACGACAAACCGTGAGTGGTTGAAAGGACCGAATGATAGCTTTGCCTGTACGTCGCGGAAATTCGGGAAAGCCACATCGCCAGTGACGAGGCCTGTCTGCCGTGCTATGGGACCGAGTATGAGATCGTAATACGTCCTGCGTGTCGACAGCAACCACGACCCCGGAATCGACCCAGGGTTGCTCCCCTCGAGCACCACGTTCGCATTCGTTATGCTCATGTTGATGTTCGCCCCGATGGCACGATCCGCGTTGCCATTCCTGTTTGTCACATCGAGGACGGCGGAGAGCCGATCGCCGTAACGCGCGGGGAAACCGCCTGAAATGAGACTGATGTCTGTGATGGTCTCGGGATTGAACATGCTCACGGCTCCGTACAGCCGGTACGGGTTGAACACTTCGATCTCGTCCATGACAATAAGATTTTGATCGGGTCCGCTGCCGCGAATGATAAGCTGTGAACTGAAATCGTTCGGAGCCACAACACCGGGCAATGATTGAAGTGATCGCATGACGTCTTCACCCGCGCCGGGTAATATCTTCGCTTCGCGCGGCTGAAGCTGTTGCACACTGACGCGTGTGTCTTCCGCAGGCCGCCGTAACGCGTCCGATACGACCTCGACGGCATCGAGAACGACAGGACGCTCGATGAGCTGCACCCGCTGCGGTGCCGGATCTGAGGATGCGGTCATTCGAACGTTCCTCGATTCGAAACCGATCATCGACACCTGCACCTGATACACTCGAGCCTCGAGTCTGTCGATACGGAATCGCCCGTCCGCATCGGTCAATCCTCCCGACCCTGTGCCGAGTACACGCACGGTTGCGCCGACAAGTGGTCCGACCTCGGATAAAACAACGCCCTCGAGACGGGCGTTTTGCCCCTGCGCGTAGCTTCCCGCGCCCAGCATCATGCAGAGGTGCAAAATAGCCCAAATTGCGCCGAATCGGTTTGTGTGCGTACGGAGTATCATCACCTCCCGCAACACGTGTTACGCCGGGATAATTCCGCAGAAGTGGTGAAATCGGCAGTATTGCCACGCGGGAGTACCGGCCGAGAGTGCGGATTTTTGTTGATGGACGTGGCGTCTCAGCGTGTGCTGGCGTCCGCTGCCAGAATCGTGTCGCGTGTGCTCAGTGCGGGATCGGACGCGGGAAAATCGGTGGTAAAATGAAGCCCCCTGCTCTCCTTCCGAAGCAGGGCGCAATCGACGATGAGCCGCGCGACGAGTGTGAGGTTGCGGAGTTCCACCAGCGCTTCCGATACCCTGTTCCGTTTGTAAAAACTCTCGACTTCTCCGTGGAGCATTTCTATACGACGCCTCGCGCGTTCGAGTCTAAGCGTCGAACGCACAATGCCGACAAAATCCCACATCAGGGATTGCAATTCCCGTCGATTATGCGAAATAAGAATCCATTCCTCTGTGTTGTAGGTGCCGCTGTCGTCCCACGGCAGGATCTCCGAGGGATCCGGCGCGCTGCGGGGTTCGGCGAGAGTGCTGCGTGCTGCGCGCTCTGCAAACACGAGCGCTTCGAGAAGCGAATTGCTCGCGAGCCGATTGGCGCCATGCAAACCGGTCATGCTTACTTCGCCGCAGGCGAGAAGTCCGTCGATCGATGTACGCGCGTCGATATCACACACGACGCCGCCGCACACGTAATGCGCCGCGGGGACAACAGGGATCCACTGTTTCGTGATATCGATGCCGAAGCGCGAGCATGTTTCGGTGATATGGGGAAAACGACTGGTGACGTCCTTGGGATCCAGATGTGTCATGTCGAGGTACACGCAATCGTCGCCACGGCGCTTCAACTCGGTGTCGATGGCGCGTGCCACTATGTCGCGCGGCGCCAGTTCCGCCCGCGTGTCGTATCTTTCCATAAAGCGCACGCCGTCGGCGGTACGGAGCATGGCTCCATGCCCGCGCACCGCTTCCGAAATGAGGAACGATCGGGCCGCGGGATGGTAGAGCGAGGTGGGATGGAATTGGATGAATTCCATGTTCGCCACCGTGGCTCCGGCCCGGTACGCCATGGCGATCCCGTCGCCCGTGGCGATGTCGGGATTGGTGGTGTGGAGATACACCTGTCCGCAGCCGCCGCTGCTCAGGACCGTTGTGCCTGCAAGGAAGGTGCGCACGACGCCGTGTTCCTTGTCCAGAACATACGCACCCCAGCAGGTGACACCACCATTCTGTGAGGAGTTGTCGCGCAGGTTGTGCTGCGTGATCAGCTCGACTGCAACGTGATCCTCGAGCACGGTGATACGCGGATGTTTCCGAGCCCGGGCTACGAGAGCCCGTTCGATTTCCTTGCCGGTCAAGTCCTTCGCATGGACGATACGGTTGCGTGAATGTCCGCCTTCCCTGCCGAGGTCCAGGTGTCCATCGCTTTCCGTGAATCGTACACCCATCTCCATGAGTTCGCGCACAAGAAGCGGACCGTCGCGTATGACGAGCTCCACGATCTCGCGACGGCACAGGCCGGCGCCTGCCGTCAGCGTGTCTTCGACGTGCAGATCAAAAGAGTCGCTGTCGGAGAACACGGAGGCGATGCCGCCCTGCGCGTAATTAGTGTTCGATTCGACGGTCTGTTTTTTTGTGACCAGGATCACGCGCCGGTGATCTGCGACGCGGAGCGCGTAAAAAAGGCCCGCGATCCCGCTGCCGATGACCAGCACATCGGATTGTGTCGTGGTCGTGGATGTGTGTTTCATGCGGCGTCCTCGAACGCAGCGGGGATGCACCCACGGAGCGTCTCGACTGCAACATCACATTGTTCGTCGCTGAGTATCAGCGGGGGCAGCAGCCGGATGACCCGTTCTCTCGTCACATTGATCAGTACGCCCTGCTCGAGACAGCGGCGCAGTACTGGATAGGCCGGAGCTGCGAGCTCTATGCCGATCATACATCCGCGACCGCGCACATCCACGATCATATGCGATGATTCCTGCGCAAACGCGCGCATCGCGTTCATGAATGTTTCACCGATGTGGAGCGCGCGCGCCATGAGCTTCTCATCGCGGATGACATCGAGCACCGCGAGTCCGGCCGCACATGCCACCGGATTTCCTCCGAAGGTGCTTCCATGCCCGCCGCGTCCGAACACTCCCGAGAGCTCCTCGCGTACGAGCAGTGCACCCAGAGGAAGGCCGCCACCGATTCCCTTTGCAAGCATGACCACGTCGGGGCGGAGGAGTCCCGGATCCGCGGCGAGGAACGTGCCCGTGCGTCCGACACCGGTCTGCACTTCATCTGCCACAATAAGGAAGCCGTATTTTTCGCGTAGTCGTGACAGGGCTTCTATGAAGGTTTCGCTCGCGGGGACTATCCCGCCCTCGCCCTGTATGGGTTCGAGAAAGACAGCCGCTGTGTCTGAATGCACTGAGCGTTCGAGTGCGGCTGTGTCGTTCCAAGGCAGATGGAGACAGCCATCGAGGAAGGGCTGATACCCCTCTCGGTACGGTGCGTGAGACATCAGGGAGAGCGGGCTCATGCTCCGGCCGTGGAACGCACCGGAAAATCCGATGAGGGTCGTTTTACTGCGCGTGCTTCCCCACTTCCGTGCCAGTTTCACCGCGGCTTCGGCCGCTTCGGTACCAGAATTACAGAAATAAACCGCTGGATATCCGGTAAGTTCCTTCAGCCGTTCCGCCAACAACACCTGTGGTTCCTGCGCGAAGTAATTCGACAGGTGTGCGTACAAACGCAACTGTTTTTCCGCCGCCGCCACCATGCGTGGATGTGCGTTCCCAAGCAGATTCACCGCGAGGCCGCCGAAAAGATCGAGGTACCTGTTCCCCGCGCGATCAAATATGTACGCCCCTTCGCCGTGCGTGATGTCGAGGGGAAGGCGCCCGTATGTTGGCATGATGGCGCGCGCGTCGCGCTCAGGCACCTGCATGTTTCCTCGCAATCGCCTCGAGTACGATGAGCGCCATGGTTGTTGCACCCCGCAACTCTTCCATCGTCCCATCGTTGTGCAGCACGATGTCTGCGCGGGCCGCCTTTTCTTCTGGAGCGAGTTGTCGCGCAAGGCGCGCCAGGACATCGTGCTCTGTGAATCTCCCAGCTTCCGCCGCTCGGCGCAGCACAGTCTCCTGCCGAGCCACCACGGCGATTACGGCGTCAAAATGGTTTTCGAGCCGCGCTTCATACACGAGTGCTGATTCCACGATGACAACGCCGCCAGCACGCGCGACGCCATGTGCGCGGCTTTCGATTTCGGCGATGGTTGGAGGATGGACGATACGGTTCAACTTCGAGGCGTGTGCGTCGTCGGCGAAGGCCACGCGCGCCAATGCCGTGCGGTCGAGACGGCCGGATGAATCAAACACGGCACCCCCGAACGCCTCGCGGATCTGCATGCGGACCGAGTCAGATCCGGCGATCACCTCGGCGGCAATGAGATCACTGTTCAGAACGGGATACCGCTCGGCAACCATGGCCGAGACGGTAGACTTCCCGCTGCCGAATCCGCCCGTTAAGGCGACAAGCAGATACGGGCGTTTCGGATATTTACGATCGGGCATACAAGGCGGAGCTTACTTCGCATAGGCGATGGATCGTTTCTCGCGGATTACCGTCACCTTGATTTGACCGGGGTACTCCATCTCCTGTTGGATTTTGTCGGCGATATCGTTCGCAAGCTGATCGGCCAGCGAATCGTCCACACGGTCGTGTTCCACCACCACGCGCACCTCGCGGCCCGCCTGTATCGCGTATGTTTTTGCGACACCTTCGAAACTCTTTGCCACGGTCTCGAGCTTCTCAAGGCGTTTCACATACCCCTCCAGCGATTCGCGTCTCGCGCCGGGACGGGCGCCGCTGATTGCATCGGCCGCCTGCACGAGCGCGGCAAAGGGGGTCTCCATCTCGATGTCTTCGTGATGGGAACCAATCGCATTGATGACCGCGGCGTGCTCGCGATATTTCTTCGCGATTTCCATGCCGAGCAAGGCGTGCGGACCCTCGATGTTCCTGTCGACACATTTGCCTATGTCATGCAGGAGGCCGCAACGAACCGCCATTTTGCTGTCGAGATCCAGCTCCGTCGCCATGATGCCGCAAAGCCAGGCCACCTCCACTGAGTGCTGCAGAAGATTCTGCCCGTAGCTCGAACGGAATTTCATCTTGCCGACATGGCGCTTTATTTCGGGGTGCGCAGAATGTATGCCGAGATCGAGCAGCGTGTTCTCGCCCACGCGGAAAACTTCCTCTTCGAGATCCTTTCGAACCTTCTCCACGACTTCTTCGATGCGCGCCGGATGGATGCGGCCGTCGGCCATCAACGTTTCCAGTGAAATGCGCGCAACCTCACGACGGAAGGGATCGAAGCCGGATAGGATGACCGCCTCGGGCGTGTCGTCGACGATGACATCGATTCCCGTGGCCGCCTCAAACGCGCGGATGTTCCGGCCTTCGCGGCCGATGATACGGCCCTTCATTTCCTCACTCTGAAGGTTGAGCACGCTGACGGTGGTTTCGACCGAGTGGTCGGAGGCGGTGCGCTGAATGGCCTGGATGATCACTCTGCGTGCTTCCTTCTTCGCGGTCGCCTTCATCTCGTCGCGCACTTCCTTGAGCTGCTGCGCGGCGGCCAGCTTGGCGTCGTTCAGAAGATTCTCGATGAGCTGTTTCTTGGCTTCCTCACGCGAAAGACCTGCTATGCGCTCAAGTCGTTCGGTCTGTTCGTCGATGATACGTGTCAATTGGGTCGCGCGCTCGGCGATTTCCGTCTCTTTCTGCTGGAGGCGAAGCTCCACCTGTTTTGCTGCACTTTCCTTCTTATTGATGAGGTCGAACCGGCTGTTAAGCGACTCTTCCTTGTTCTGGAGCTGCTTCTCGGAATTTTGCAGTTTGCTCCGCTGCCTGTTTGCCTCTTTTTCGAACTCCTGCTTTTTCCTGAACCATTCGTCCTTTACTTCAAGCAGTTTTTCCTTCTTCAGGTTGGCGATGTCCTTGTCGGCATCCTCCAGGATCTGCTTTGCACGCAGTTCCGCATCGGCGATTTTGTTTGTGCCGATACGCGCGTAGAGCATCCAGCCAATCCATAAAAACAGGGCTGCGACGGCCACGAGGACCGGCACGAGCCAGTATACTTCAACATTCATCGTGAACCTCCACGGAAATGAATGTGCCGCACTTCTCCGTCACAGAAAAGGAAGGTTTAAGAAAGAACCCCTTCGTGCACATTTGGGTAAATGCCTTATCATCGTTTGCTTCCACTGTCGAACCTTGCGGTCCAAGTCCGCCTCAGCGGACTGAGGCCTGCAATTGATGAAAAGAGTCAGATTCCCATCGTTAAAAAAATGTTGGTTCTTTTTAAACGAGTGTCTGCAACAGGATTGAAGTGCGGCACATACAATGAATGCGGCCGCGGTGGTCGAAGTTTACTCCTCCAGCGCTTCGTCAAGATACCGTGAGAGCGCGTGCACTTCCTGCTCCACTTCCTTCAGCGTCTGCATGGTGAAACGCTGCTCGTGAAACAGGGATTCGGAAACGTTCAATGCCGACAGTACAGCGAGCGTGGCGGGGGGTTGGTCCGGCAATTGGCCGTGTAATTCAGCCATCATCCGGTCGATGTGTTGTGCGGCTCGATAGGTGAGCTGCTCGTCGTCAACCCGGAGGGGATACTCCGTGCCGTATATCCGAACCCGAATGCTCTTCTGTTCCATGGTGACCGTCTGGGTGTAACTGCTTCGAAACGCAATTCAATCGCAATCAGAAACAAACGCTTTTCAAGATCAACGCAGATGGGCTTGCACCCTTTCGAGCAGTTCATTGATCTGCCGTTCGAGTGCCTCTCGTTCATCGGGGGAAAAATATAAAAGTCTGTCGCCAAGTTCAATGGTATTTTGAGATCCGTCTGATTTTCGTTCAGACGTGGCGACCGGACGTTCTTCGAGCCTTCGCACGAGTTCCTCGAGTTCGACGACGCGCGATTCAAGCTGTGCCTTCGATTCTTTCAAACTCCGGATCGTTTCCGCCGCTTTGGTGACTCTCTCGCGTATGGAGGCCATGGCGTTCTGAATGTTCTTCAGAACAATGTTCTCGGCGGCGTGCTGCAGATCGGCATCCATTGTGGCTGCTCCTGAATGATGGGCGGAAACTGGTTCAGGATCGAAGTTTTGCGGAGAAGGTCTTTTCAACAGCGGAAACTATGGCGTCCATCTCCGGGGCGATATCGGCATCAACGAGTGTCTTGCCTTCGGCCTGGAACTGAAGACTCAGAGCGAGACTCTTGTTGCCCTGCCCGAAACTCTCGTGAGTGAACACGTCGATCACTTCCGCATGTACCAGATGCGCAGTCGTGACCTCTTTAACCAGAACAAGGATGTCCGCAGCGCGTGTTTTTACGGGAAGAAGGAAGGCCAGATCACGTTTCACCGCAGGAAAGCGGCTCGGCGCCGCGTATTTCCTGTCTCGATACATGTGTGACCGAAGTGCCTCTGCTTCGAATTCCGCGTAAAAGACCGGACGCTCGATGGAGAACATCGAACGAAAGTTCTGAGGAACTTCCATCATACGTCCAATGATAGCACCGTTGAAATCAATCGGTAAAAAGGAATCCGTTAAAGACTCGCTTCTATCATAACAAATGTCATCACCAATGTCAATATGAATTCGAGCGAGGAACGAGGTGACGAGTCCTTTCATATCGAAGATATCAAAACCGCGCTGCTGCGTGTGCCAGCTCCTCGTGTTGGCGTCGCCGGTCAGGAGAATTCCGATCATGGTCTTTTCGTCGACACCGGCCAGCCCGCTCCCTCCCCCATCCTTCCGTACGTAGGTCGAACCGATTTCGAAAATGCGCATGCTCTCCGCGCCATTGCGCAGATTCAGATCCGCCGCCTCCAGGAGCGACGATAGGATTGTGGAGCGTAGAGCTGGTCTTTCCGTACTGACTGGATTGAGCACGTCGAGCGTCCGTTCCGGGCTGTGACCTATATGAGCAAAGTCACGCGGCACGAGACTGGAGGAGACTACCTCGTCCAAACCGAGTCCCAGCGCGGATGCGCGCATCATCGAAATGTGTTGGAAGTCGTCGTACTGCCTCGCGGTGGTAATTTCGATCTTTGAGGGCGAGGGAATGTTGTCGTAGCCGTGTATACGCGCGATCTCCTCGATCAGATCCACCTCACGATCGATGTCGGAGCGGAAACCAGGAACTGTCACCTCAAGTCTATTATCGACCGAGCGGATTTTATACTGCAAGGCGTTCAGAATTTCGCCAATCCGATCATCGGAAATGTCGATGCCGAGCAATGAACGAACACGTTCAGGTCGTAGAACAACGGATGGCCGCTCCTTAATGTGGGTGTAATTATCGTTGACTGCTATAAGTTTACCACCGGCCACTTCAAGCAGAATATCGATTGCTCTGCGAAGTGCGACCATGGTGCCGTCGGGATCGGTGGTCCGTTCAAAGCGGTAGCTGGATTCGGACGCCGCCGCGATTGCGCGAGCTGTTTTGCGAATGGATGAAGGGTGGAAATGTGCGCTTTCAAGCAGCACGTCCACAGTATTGTTGTTGATCTCTGAATTTTGTCCGCCCATGACTCCACCCAAAGCCACGGGTTTCTCCGCATCACAAATCAGAATGGCACCTTGACGCAGGGTGTGGGTCCTGCCGTCGAGCGTGGTGAAGTTCTCCCCTTCCACGGCGGAACGCACGCGAATTTCGGGTCCGGCCAGTGCCGATAGGTCGAACGCGTGCATCGGCTGGCCGAGTTCAAGCATGATAAAATTGGTCACGTCGACCACCGAATTGATGCTTCTCACTCCGGCTGCTTCAAGAAGACGTGCAAGCCAAGCGGGGGACGGCTTCACCGTCACACCGCGGATGATGGCGCCGGAATACCGGGGGCACAGTACCGGATCAGCAATGTGGATCGGCAGGGCCTCGGGGAAAAGTTGTGCCGAGGTTACCGGAGCGGGAATGCGCATGAGGCGCCCGAGCACAGCCGCCAAATCACGCGCGACGCCGATATGCGAGAGCGCATCCCCCCGGTTCGGTGTGATGCCGATCTCAAGCGAGACGTCGTTCTTTCCCAGGTATTCGGAGAAAGGTTGGCCGAGCTGGGCGGTGTCCGGGAGCACCATTATCCCGCTGTGATCGGCGTTCAGGCCTAGTTCCGACGAGGAACATATCATGCCCGAAGACTCCGCGCCACGTATCGTACGCTTCTCGATGCGGAAGCCGGCGGTGGATATCCATGCGCCGATGCGGGCGAAGGGAACCTTCTGTCCCGCGGCAACATTCGGGGCGCCGCAGATAACCTGCACCACCTCGATGCCATCGTCGACCGTACAGATCGACAGCTTGTCGGCCTTGGGATGTTTCTCGCAGGTCACCACACATCCGACGACTATTCCGTCGAACTGGCGGGCGTGATCTTCGATGGATTCGACTTCGAGTCCGGTGCCCGTGAGGAGCGCCGCGATCTGTTCGGGAGATTCCGGGAGGTCGATGTACCGGCGGAGCCAGGTGAGTGAGACTTTCATATCAGATGAACTGGCGGTTCACGCGTAAGTCGTTTTCGAAAAGAAGGCGAATATCGTCGATGCCGTAGCGGAGCATGGCGGTGCGCTCGACGCCCATGCCGAAGGCGTACCCCGTGTATTCCTCGGGATCGAGGCCGACGCTCCGGAACACATTAGGGTCAACCATGCCGCACCCGAGAATTTCGAGCCACCCGCTGTGTTTGCAGACGCGGCATCCCTCACCACCGCAGAGGTAGCAGGTAATGTCCATCTCGGCGCTCGGTTCCGTAAACGGGAAATAGCTCGGTCGGAAACGGTAGCGCAGGGCTTCGCCGTAAAACCGCTTCGCAAACGTTACCAGCGTCCCCTTCAGATCTGTGAACGTCACACCCTTGTCCACGTACAGCCCGTCCACCTGATGGAACTGCACATGGCTGCGGGCGCTGATGACTTCGTTGCGGAACACACGGCCGGGCATGATGATTCTGATCGGCGGTTTTTCATTCTCCATCACGCGCACCTGGACCGGCGTTGTGTGCGTGCGCAGGAGCAGATCGTCACCGAGAAAGAAGGTATCCTGCATGTCGCGCGCGGGATGGTCCGGCGCGAAATTGAGCGCCTCGAAGTTGTACCAGTCGCTCTCGATTTCCGGACCCGCCGCGACGCTGAATCCCATGCCCGCAAAGATGCGGGTGATGTCGTCGATCGTGCGTGTCACAATATGCTGGTGACCGACGGGCACCGTGCGACCGGGCAGCGTAACATCCACGGCGTCGGCTGCATGCGTGTCACCGCCCTCGAACCGTTCCGCGGCCGCGGCATGAAGCGATTCCGCCTCCGTGCGCAGTTCATTGAGCAAACGGCCTGCTTCGCGGCGCTCCTCCTGCGGGATCGATTTTAGTGTATCAAAAAGCGCCGCGATCCTTCCCTTGCGTCCGAGGTACTCGATGCGGAAATCTTCCGCGTCACGCGCGACGGCAAGGTGTGTCGCAGACGTTCGCATTTCCGCGCGCAGCGCGTCGATGGACTCCTTCACAGCGATATTCCTTGATTGGAAAGTCTGGAATGAACATAAAAACGGGCAGTGCGCCCGCAGGCACACTGCCCGGCGGAAGGGTACCTTACTTTGTCGCGAAAGCGACGATGTCGGCGAAGGCCTTGGCGTCGTTCACCGCGAGATCGGCGAGGATCTTGCGGTTGATGTCGATGTTCTTCTGACTCAGCCCGTGAATGAGCTGCGAGTACGTCACGCCGTGCGAGCGGGAGGCCGCGTTGATACGCGCGATCCACAACTGACGGAACGAGCGTTTCTTCGCGCGACGGTCACGATAGGCGTACTGGAGGCCTTTCTCGACCGTGTGTTTCGCGACGGTGTAAACCTTGCTGCGCCCCTGGAAATATCCTTTCGCGCGCGAAAGCAGTTTTTTGCGGCGCGCGCGGGAGGCGACTTTGTTTTTTGAACGTGGCATGGGGGAATCCTGTAGAATTAATTCGCGAGAATGATCGTCTTGATTCTCTTTTCCTGCGTCGAATCAACGAGCGTGGCTTTGCGGAGACTCCGTTTGCGCTTCGTGGATTTGCTCGTCAGGATGTGGCTGCGGTAGGCCTTCTCGCGTTTCAGCCGGCCGGAGGCCGTGACACTGAACCGCTTCTTCGCTCCTGATTTGCCCTTGTACTTCGGCATGATGCGTCCTCGTGGTGTTGTATCGGAAATGAACGTGTTCGCTATTCGTCTGCCGTATCGTCGGATTTCCCGGTCACGGCTTTGATTTTTTTCTTGTCCGGCGCAAAGATCGCGATCAGCGAGCGCCCTTCCATCAGCGGTTCGCGCTCAACAAGCGCGATGTCTTCGAGCTGCTCACGAAAACGGCGGATCAGTTCGACGCCGAATTCCTGATGCGCCATCTGCCGGCCGCGGAAAACCACCGAGGCCTTCACCTTGTTGCCGTCGAGCAGAAATTGACGCGCGTGTCGGAGCTTGAAGTCGAAATCGTGTGTGTCGATGTTCGGATGAAAGCGGACCTCCTTGACCAGGATGACCTGCTGTTTCTTTCGGAGCAGTTTGTCTTTTTTCTGCTGCTCGTACTTGAACTTTCCGAAGTCCATAATCTTACATACGGGCGGTTGCGCCTGGGGAGCGATCTCGACAAGATCGAGTTCCTGCTCCTCGGCCATACGCAGGGCCTTGTCGGTCTGGAGGATGCCGAGCTGGCTTCCGTCAGACGCAATGACACGGATTTCACGCGCGTTGATGTCGCCGTTGATCCGCGTGCGAGGCTGTTTGTTGTCGTTGTTCGTGGGACCTCCCGCCATGTTACTGTCTGCCCTGCTTTTCTTCCTTGATGCCCGCGATGAATTGATCGAGCGGCATGGCACCCTGGTCTCCGTCCTTGTGCTTGCGCACGGAAACGGAGCGGCCTGCCTGCTCTTTCTCCCCTATCACAAGCATGTAGGGGATTTTATGCATTTCCCAGTCGCGGATTTTATATCCGACTTTTTCACTGCGCAGATCGAGCTCGGAACGGAACCCGGCTTCCTGCAGCGCGGCCTGCACCTCACCCGCATACTCGGCGAAGCTGTCGCTGATAGGCAGGACGGCGAGCTGCACGGGCGCGAGCCAGAGTGGAAATGCCCCGGCGTAATGTTCGACCAGCACGCCGATGAAACGCTCGAGTGAACCCATGATGGCGCGGTGAATCATCACAGGGCGCTTGCGCTCGTTGTTCTCGTCGATGTACTCGAGTTTGAAACGCTCCGGCATCTGAAAATCGAGCTGTATCGTCGCGAGCTGCCACGAACGCCGCAAGGCGTCCTTGATGCTGATATCGATCTTGGGTCCGTAAAAGGCACCGTCGCCGGCATGTAACTGGTACGCTATATCATTTGCTGCGAGAGCGTCCGCGAGTCCTTTCTCCGCGGTATCCCACAGCTCCGCGTCACCCATCGCGTTTTCGGGACGAGTGGAGAGCGCGTAGGTCGGTTCGAAGTGGAAGATGCGGTAGAACGCGTCCACGAGGCGAAGCAGCGCGGTGATTTCGTCGAGTATCTGATCCGGACGCACAAACAGATGCGCGTCGTCCATATGGAACTGGCGCACACGGAACATGCCGTTTAGTACGCCTGAAAGTTCGTTGCGATGATTGCGCCCGATCTCGGAATAACGAAGCGGCAGGTCGCGATAACTGCGCACCTTGTGCCGGTACACCAGCGTGCTCTCGGGACAGTTCATGGGCTTGAGACTGAACGTCTCGTTCTCCGCTTCCACCAGGAACATGTTTTCCTGATAGTGTTCCCAATGGCCGGACTGTTCCCACAAATCCTTCTTCACCATGATCGGTGTCAGGATTTCCTGATACCCTGCGGCGTCGAGAAGTTCGCGGATCAGTTTCTCCAGCTCACGGAACACGATCATGCCGCGCGGAAGCCAGAACGGCGCACCCGGCGCGATATCGTGGAAAGTAAACAGCTCCAGTTCACGGCCGAGTTTCCGATGATCGCGCTTTTTGGCCTCTTCGAGAAGGCGAAGGTATTCCTCGAGATCCTTCTTCTTCGGGAAGGAGATGCCGTATACGCGCTGCATCTGCTTGTTCTTCGCGTCGCCCTTCCAATAGGAACCGGAGACGTGCAGCAGCTTGACGTAGCGGATTTTGCCCGCCGATGGAAGATGCGGACCGCGACACAAATCCGTGAAAGCACCCTCGGTGTACGTGCTGATCGTTTCGGTGGACTCGTCGAGGCCGCCGATGATCTCCAGCTTGTACTGATCACCCTTTTCCGTGAAGAAGGCGAGCGCGTCCTGTTTCGACAGCTCCTGACGGGTGAACGCCTGATTTTCCTTCGACAGCTCTTCCATACGTTTCTCGATCAGGACAAGATCGTCCTGCGTGAGAACATGGTCGACGTCGATGTCGTAATAAAAGCCCTGCTCGATAGCGGGACCGACGCCGAACTTCGCGCCGGGCCACAGCGATTCAACAGCATGCGCCATAAGGTGGCTCGTGCTGTGCCAATACACTTCCTTCCCTTCCACATCCTCGAAGGTCAGTATGCGCAGCGTGCCATCAGCCTCGATGGGGCGATGCAGCTCACGCACTGCGCCGTCGAACATGACGGCGAGCGCATCATCGGCGAGCCGCGGACTGATGCCCTTCGCGATTTCGAAACCGGAGATACCGGCAGCGTATTCGCGTGTGTCGCCGTTGGGAAAGGTTATGCGGATGGTTTGCTTTTCGCTCATATGGTGTTGAAAGTTGTAAATGAAAAAATCGGAATGGATCCGATTTTTTCCTCTTTCGAGAGTGGGTTCTACAGGAGTCGAACCTGTGACCTCTACCATGTCAAGGTAGCGCTCTAACCAACTGAGCTAAGAACCCGACAAATCTTGACAAATATAAGTCCTGTCTTTGAATTACACAAGCAGGTTCAACTTTTTCTTTGAGTGACCGCGCACTTTTTCACGCATGAACAAGCCGGGCCATTTCTTCCACCGCGCGCGGGAGGCCGACGAAGAGCGCGCGTGCCAGGATGGCGTGCCCGATGCTGACTTCGTCGATTTCAAGCACACCCGCGATTGCACGCGCATTGGTGTACGAAATTCCGTGCCCCGCGTTGACTCCGAGACCGAGCGTTTTGGCGTACGCCGCAGCGCCGCGGATTTTCTGCAACTGCATTTCCTGTTCCTCAACGCTGCGCGCATTCGCGAATTCACCGGTGTGGATCTCGATGATGTCGGCGCCGGCTTCCGCCGCCGCCTCGATTTGTGCGTCGAGCGGGTCGATGAAAAGACTCACCTCGATATCGTGCTCGTGCAGCCGCGCGATTGCCGTCGCCACTTCCACAGCGTTGCTCACAACATCGAGACCGCCCTCTGTCGTCAGTTCCTGCCTTCTTTCCGGCACAAAGGTCGCCAAATCCGGCAGCGTTTCGATGCAGATGCCGATGATCTCGTCGGTGATCGCCATCTCGAGATCCAGCTTGGTTTTGACGGTCTCACGCAACAGCCGAAGGTCGCGGTCGTTGATATGGCGGCGGTCCTCCCGCAGATGACAGACAATCCCCTCCGCGCCGTGGAGTTCGCAGATATGTGCAGCGGTGACGGGGTCCGGTTCAAGGCCGCCGCGCGCTTCGCGCAAAGTGGCCACATGATCGATATTGACGCAGAGTCGCATGAGAGGTGTGCTGGTGTGTCTTCGTGCCCCGTGGGTCGTGTGATGAGGTCACATCCCGCGATTCATTCAGGCGGAGCATCACAATATACGACATATCACGATCCGCTCACAATGTGCAGCAGCGCATCGAGGCCGATGCCCGACGCGCCGGTCCGGAAGCGCAGCGTCGCGAAGAGGTCGATAGTCAGCATCACGAGCCAATGCGTAAGCACGCAGTACCAGAACGAGCGCGTGCGGATGGCGAGGGCGCCGAGCGCTATGCCCGCGACAATGGCGCCGAAAGTTTCTGGCATCGGCTTCCCGTTGTGCAATATCACGAACGGGATCATCTGCGCCAGGATTGCGACGGCAGCACCCGTGTGTTTCTCGAGACCAAAAAGCATGTAGCCGCGCCACACAAATTCCCAGCCCGTGAAATACAGGAAAAAGGCGGCCTCGTAGATGAGGAAGAGGGTCCAATCCCCTTTCACCAATTGTGCGTGAGGATACATCGCCTGAAAGTCGGGTGCATCACTCACGATCCACAGCACGGGCAGCATCACCGCGTAAAACACGGCGGTGATTTTCAACCCGAAACGCCAGTCGCCGAAACCGAGCCCGAACGTCGCGAATCGCCTGCGATGCACAAGAAGTACGATAAAGAGCGGCGCAACGAAGTAGATGGTGAATTCGCTCGCAAACCAGTACAGGTACTCATACAACTGATACAGCGGATCCGACGAAAAGTCCTGGCCCCACGTCTGATAGAAGAAGCGCTTGCTGCCGTAGTAGTATGAGACCACACTCAGCACCGCCACGGCGATAAATGTCACCGACACATCCCGCGGCACGGCTCGTGCGGCAGCGAAGAATTCCGTTAGTGCTGCGCGGATGCTTCCCGAACGCTGCTCAGCACGGTGGGGTCCGCGCGGGGCTCCGGAGCGCTGCTGCGGCGCGGGCATCGATCAGAACGCCGCGGAGAGACTCACGCGGTGCAACGATCCGATCTGTCCGAACGACGTGTAGCCGTAGTCGAAGAAGTACTGCGACACGGTGATTCCCACGCCAGCGGAGAAGCCCGCGAGTTTGGCTGTCTCCCCGACTTTCAATTCCCTGCGCATCTCGTTGTTGTATCCGACGCGCGCACGAAGCGCCTTGCTCAGGACAAACTCGCCGCCGATCGAAAAGTCGGACAGATGATCAAACACGCCGTCGCGCTGCTCGTTGAGTTTGTGAAAGTTGAGCATGATGGTGAGAGGCAGATGCTCCAATTTTTTGCCGATGCCCACCTTCACGTCGAGCGGGAGTGCCTCGCTCGTTGTTCCGTACGAGCTGAGCTGCGCACCAAGATTCAGCACACTGAATCCGATGACCAATTCCTGGCCCGGGATCACATAGTCCACACCCGCGTCGAGGGCAAGGCCGCTCGAGGAAAATTCGGCGTACGAGGAGTAGATGATTTTTACGGCGGCGCCGACATGGACGTTATCGAAGGCGCGCCCGTATCCAAGACTGAGTGCGATGTCCGATGCCGAAAATTCCCCCAGCACCGTGCCGAGTTTGTCGGTCTCTTCGAAGCTCCCGTAATTCATGTACACAATACCCGCGGCGAAGTGGCCGAGATCCTCGTACGACTGTGTGTAGGTGGCGTACCCCGCGTTGATGTCGAGGAGGTACTTGACAAACCCTATCGAACCCGCGGGTTTTTCGATGGTACTGAGTCCGCCGGGATTCGTAAATAGGATGGCGGGATCATTACGCATCGTGAGGAAGGTGTTCCCCAGGGACGCCGCGCGCGCGTTCATCGGCACGCGGAGAAAATCGTACACGGCGGTACCGCCGCCTCCGCCGGCCGACGATGACGGACCAGACAGAGCAAATACGAGAAGCAGGATACAGGCGGTTGAGAGTGTGCGGGTCATGCTGATCACGTGTGTGGGCGGAGAAGTACGAAGTTAGGTGCTTGTGTGCCGATGCGCAAGGGATATCGCAATGGGGAACGCCTCAGTGAATGGAATACAGGCGCGCGCGCGCGTCTTCGTATTCACGAAGCAGCCGCTCCATCGCCTCTCGCGCGGTCGGGATGTCGTGTATCAGACCGGCGCTCTGCCCCGCTTCAAATTCGCCTTCCTCCACGTCGCCCTCAAAAATACCGGCGCGTTCACGTTTGCTGCCAAGCAGCGCCCGCAGCTCCTCGTGTCCGGCGCCTCTGCGCTCTGCTTCCAAGGCGCGTGCAGCGAAAGGTGTTTTTATCAGACGAACAGGGGCGAGAGAGCGCAGCGCAAGCACCGTTCCCGCGTCGCCGCTCTCCACAACGAGACGCTTGTACGTTTCATGTGCCGACGATTCCACGGTTGCGGCGAAGCGCGTACCGATCTGGACGGCATCCGCGCCAAGTGCCATGGCGGCGAGCATTCCCCTGCCGTCCGCGATGCCGCCCGCTGCAAGCACGGGGATGGAAACAGCGTCGACAACCTGCGGCACCAGGCACAGCGTTGTGCTTTCGTCCATGCCGTTATGTCCGCCCGCCTCGAATCCCTCGGCCACGATCGCGTCGCATCCGGCCTGCTCGGCCTTGACCGCCTGCTTGACCGACGAGACGACGTGCACCACGATACACCCCGCTTCCTTCAGCCGGCCGATGAACTTCCCCGGATGGCCGGCGGAGGTGAACACGATCCGGAGCCCGCCGTTGATGCTCGTCTCTACCAGTTCCGCCGCGTCTCCGCGCAGAAGCGGAATGTTCACTCCAAGCGGCGCCGTTGTCGCGGACAGGGCTTTCCGGATATGTTCCTCCAGAAGGTCCGGTTTCATGGATCCGGCGCCGATGAGACCGAGCCCGCCGGCATCTGAGATGGCTGTGGCCAGACGCCATCCGGAGACCCAGACCATGCCGGCCTGGATCACCGGATGACGAATGCCCGCAATTGCTGTGAAACGGCTCATCCGCTTATTCGGAGTAATCGAATTGCAGTATGCTGATGCCGCCGTTGTTCGGATTCGAACCCTGCGATTTGAAGTTGAGCAGCGCGAGAGTCTTTGCGTTGAAAGTGATCTTGCTGTAATTGAGAGACACGTTCGTCGCATTCATGAACGCGTCGTAGCTGTTCACGCCATACGTGTTCAGTGCGGCTGCGGGTGCGGAGCCCGCGCCGTCGGTCTTGTCGGCACCGACGTCGAACACGAACATGTGCACGGTGTTTGAACCCTGCGCCGAGACACCCGCGGCGGGCGCGGTCTGTGTGGTGGCCAGTTCCACCTTCTTGTAATCGTAGTAGTCCGGCGGCGTGGCGCCATCGTACGACTCGAGCGTGAGCCGGTCGCGGTTGTTGTAGATTGCGCGGTACGGGCTGAACACCCATGCGAGAGCATGCGTGCTCCCGAGCGTGAATCCCTGCACGATGGCCTGCACATACGCGCTGCCTCCCGTTTTCGGAAGCACACGCAGGCGTTCGTTCTGCGAATTTGCCCGCCATGACTGCCTGAAAATGTGCATGTCGTGATAACCGGACGCGCCGACGGAGATCTCGATGTCGAAGTACGGATTGACGGTGTCAGTCAGCGCGACATACCCCTGCGCATCGGAGGTCGCGACCCGGGGGACGCCCGTAACCTGCCGTTCGGCGGTGCCCTTCTTGATGCGGCGGAACACAACGGTCGCGCCGGACACGGGCGTATTGTCAAAGGCGGTGATGACGCGGAAACGCAAAGTGTACGCCTGCAGATTCATTGATGCGGGCAACGATTTCACTGTGGGATCGGCCCCGGTGCAGAAGGTGTAGACAGCGGAAAACACGTCGTTCGACGCGAGGAGCTGCTGATGATCGGCGCCCGCGATGGTGCGGTTGTCCGCGCCCTGCAGTGTGCCCTTGGCCGCGTCACCGGCCTGCGTCGCGTCCTTGCCGTCGCTGCGAAGTGTGAGGTATTTGCACGGTGACGGGGTGAGACTGCCGTTGAGTGTCTGCGACGCGTCGAACTGCCCGCCGAGGAAAATCACATGCGCCGCAACGTCGGTGCCGCCGTGTTTTACGAGCCACTGCTGCACTGCCTGCGCGCCGATGCCGTGTGCAACGATGTCGATGCGGTCGCTTCCCGTCTGTGCCTTGACTGACGCGGCAAACGCTTTAAACTGATCTGTCATCTTTGCCACATCTGCCTGCGTGCCACTGATACATCCCTCGAAATCGAACTGATGCAGTTGATTCTGCGCGTAGCCGTTCAGCGCAAAGAGCTGCGCCATCGGTGTGAACGCATCGGCCGCCTCGAGGAAGCCGTGGACAAAGACGGTGGGACGCATCTTCTCGGTGACAGTGTTGTTCGACGGCGGAGTGGTCGGAGTATCGTCCTTCGAACATCCGGCTGCGAGCGCGAGGAGCGCGACGGCTGCAAAAAGCGGCATGCGGAGCATGCGGAGCGCGTGTGTCATTGGTTCTCCAGATAATTGTCGCGCGCGCGTTCGAGGGCCACGACGGCCACGACCTGCGCGCGCGTATGCGAGAGGGACAGATGGATCTGATACTGGCTTACTTCGGCCGCAAGAGTGCCGTGCACATGAATCGAGGGTTTGCCCGACTCGTCGTTGCGGACCTCGACATCCTTCCATCGGAATTGCCCGCGCCATCCCGTGCCCAGCGACTTGGCGAAGGCCTCCTTGGCAGCAAAACGGGCGGCGTAGTGCTGCGCGGGATGGAACTTGGATTCGCAATATAGGATCTCCGAATCCGAAAATATTTTCGTGGCGAAGGCCCGGCCCCAGCGCGCAAGCATCTCCTCGATGCGCGCGACGTCCTCCATGTCGATGCCCAGCCCCGCGATCGAACTCATGTGACGCCGTTGAGACCGGTGATGATATCGATGAGTTCGCGTATGTCGCGCAATTCGTGGTCGGCCCTCGTGTCGCCCGTGCCGAATGTGTCGCCGTAGCGGGCGAAAGCGGAGCGCATACCGACGTTGCTTGCGCCCAGTATGTCGCGGTCCTCCCAGTCGCCCACCATGATCGCCTCCTCGGGTTGCACGTCGAGCAGCGAGAGGATGCGTCGGAAAGGCGCGGCGTCCGGTTTTCGTACGCCGGTGTCCTCGAAGGTTACCACCGCGTCGAATATATGGTGCAGCGACAGCGAGCACAGGCGCAGCCAGGCCTCGAGCTGCGGCGCATCGGAAACGACGCCCAGACGAAGGCCCAAGCGCGCGAGCGTGAAGAGCGTGTAATGCACGTGCGGATACGGCACCAGAGTGGCCTCACGCGCGCGGCGGTAGGCGATGATGCCGGCGGCGAGAATTTTAGGATCGACACCGCCGATGAGCTGTTCGAGCAGGCGGTTGAACACCTGCTGATACTCGATCCCCTTCTCCTTGTAAATCGCCGTGATGGTTCGGTCGACCTCCTCCTGCGCGAACGGCAGTCCCGCATCGATCATGCCTCGTATGCCCGCCTCGACGGCGTTGCGTTTCATCAGCATAAAATCGACAAGCGTGTTGTCGAGATCGAACACCACGGCCTTGATCATGCCTGCGCCACCTTGCTCCACTCGTCCTCGACGTAGGAGCGCACCGCGGGCTTCATGAACACGGCGTCCACGCCGATCTCGCGCAGGGCGTGCGCGATGGTCGAAAGTTTTCTGTCAATGTGAAATCGTTTGTTGACAACCAACAGGCGCTGTTCCTTCAGAATGCAGGCGCCGCCCGAAAAATCACCGCGTTCGAAGCGCACGGTGTATCCGACATGGGCGCAGACATCCCGCAGTTCCTGCAACATCGCCTCTTTATCAAGTGCAGCCACGTACATCCTCGTATTGTGAACAAAGAAACGGTGTGCCGCGCAGACCTACACCCGCGCGCGCTCCTCCACCTGCGGTTTCTTCCGCAAAGGCTGAAAGATAAGTACCGCCACGGCGGTAAAATAGCAGAACATCGCCATCACAGGCAGGCCGCCGAGCGCACCGATGCGGTGCGAGAGCGTTTCACGCAGCATCGCGCTGTGCTGTTCGTACACGGGAAGGCCCTGCACGTCGAGTATGTCGAGGGTCTGCATCCACAGCAGAATATACTTCACGTCGAGATAGCCGGTGAACACTTCCACAGGGACGAACAGGAAGAACAGCAGCGAGGCCATGAGCAGCCAGGGGTGTTCCTTGAACGGCAATGGAATGATGCGCACAACCGCGATGGCCGACACCAGCACCACGAAGTACGCGATCAGCACGGTGATCGACGCGGCGTAGATGAGCTGGAACAGGATGCGTTCCATGTCGAGCGATATCGCCGGATCGTACTCGAGCGTACCCGAAAGGAAGAATTCGTTTGCGATCAGCGCACGCATGCTCAGCCCGCCGAGCCAGAAGATCGTGGCGATGGCGAGGAGGAAAAGCCAGAAGCGGAGCGCGGGGGAGAAGGTGTGGGAGTCGGACATGCGGATGCGGGATGATGTCACAGTATGTAGCGGCTGAGATCCTTGTCGCGCGAGAGCGACATGAGCCGCTCCTCGACCATCGCGCCGTCGATAAACACGGGGCGGCCGTCAAAATCGTCGGGGACGCGAAACAGCAGATCGTCAAGCAGCGAACTGAGGATGGTGTGAAGTCGTCGCGCGCCGATATTCTCGACGTTCTCGTTCACCTCGGTGGCGATCCGCGCGACGGCGGCGATGGCTTCGTCGGAAAAAGTGATATCGACTCCTTCTGTCGCCAGAAGCGCGCGATACTGTTTGAGCAGCGCGTTTTCGGGAAGCGTCAGGATCTGAATAAAATCGTCGACGGTCAGACTCTGCAACTCGACGCGTATCGGAAATCGGCCCTGCAGTTCCGGAATGAGGTCGGACGGTTTCGAAACGTGAAAGGCGCCGGAGGCGATAAACAGGACATGGTCGGTCTTCACCGGACCATGTTTAGTGTTCACCGTGGTGCCTTCCACGATGGGCAGCAGATCGCGCTGCACCCCTTCGCGCGACACGTCGATGCCCGCCGCCTTGTTCGAGGATCCGGCGACCTTGTCGATCTCATCAAGAAACACAATTCCGGATGTCTGCACACGCTCGAGGGCAATCCGTGTGACCTGTTCCGGATCGATCAATTTCTGGGCCTCGTCCTGTTTAAGCAGTATACGGGCCTCGCGCACGGGAATCTTTTTGGTCTTGTTCTTCTTCGGCATCATGTTGCCGAGCAGATTCTGGAAATCTATCCCCATGTCGTCCATACCCATGGGACCAAACACCTGCATCATCGGTGCGCTGCTGACGGTGACGTCCACTTCCACCATTCGTTCATCCAGATTGCCCGCACGTAATTGGCCGCGCAGTTTCTCACGGGTTTCGGAATGCATTTCATCGGTGGCCGGAGGAGCCGATGTTTCGCGAGGCCTGTAGGGGAAGAGAATTTCGAGCAGGCGTTCCTCCGCCAGAACTTCGGCTTTGGCGTCCACTTCACGCGCCATCTCGGCTCGTACCTGATTCATCGAAATTTCGACCAGATCGCGTATGATCGATTCGACATCGCGGCCCACGTACCCGACCTCGGTGTACTTGGTGGCTTCAACCTTGACAAACGGGGCTCCGGCGAGTTTTGCCAGTCGCCGGGCAATTTCTGTTTTTCCAACCCCCGTCGGGCCGATGAGGATGATGTTGTTCGGCATGATCTCATCGCGGAGTGACACGTCCACATTCTGCCGACGCCACCTGTTGCGGAGGGCTATTGCGACCGAGCGTTTTGCGTCGCGCTGCCCGATGATGTACTTGTCGAGTTCCGCGACGATACGGCCGGGGGTGAGTGATGCTTCAAGCTGTTGACGGTATTCTTCGTTCATACAAGGGGTTGCAGTTCTTCCACGAGAATCTGGGTATTGGTATAGATACAAATTTCCGCGGCGGCTCCGAGAGCGTCGCGGACGATGTGGCCAGCCGCCAGCGTGGTGTGCCGAACGAGCATCCGCGCGGCGGCAAGCGCATAGGGTCCGCCCGAGCCGATGGCGATGATGCCGTCGTCGGGTTCTATCACATCACCCGTGCCGGAGATGATGTACGCCTTCTCCCGATTCAGCACGGCAAGCAGAGCTTCGAGCCGACGCAGGTACTTGTCGCCACGCCACTCGCGGGCGAGTTCCACCGCCGCGCGCTCGAAGTTTCCGCGGTATTGCTCGAGCTTCTCCTCGAATTTTTCCGACAGCGTGAGAGCGTCGGCGGCCGAGCCGGCAAAACCCGTGAGGACCTGGCCGTGATACATAGTGCGGATCTTCCGCGCGTTGTGCTTCATGACCGTCTGGCCCACGGTCACCTGCCCGTCGGCACCGATCACCGCGTGTCCATCACGAATGAGTCCCACGACAGTCGTGGATCGAATGAGGCGTTCTGGCTGCGTGCCCATGGGATACCGATTTCCTGTTTACAATTTCACGCGGAGGCGCGACACGGGGATGCCCAGCGCCTCGCGGTACTTTGCCACCGTGCGACGGGCGATGTCGAAGCCGCGTTCACGAAGGATTTGCATTATGGCCTCGTCGCTGAGGGGTTTCTTTTCCTCTTCCGCCGCGATGATGTCACGGATGATGCTCTTCACCTCGGTGTTCGAGACTTCTCCGCCCGTGGCCGTCGGAATTCCCTCGCTGAAGAAACGGCGCAGTTCGAAGACACCCCATTCCGTCTGCGCGTATTTGCCGTTCACCACGCGGGAAATTGTTGAGATGTCCATGCCGATCACGTCGGCAATGTCGCGGTAGATCAGGGGCTTCAGGAAGCCCGGACCCTGCTCGAACCAGTCGCGCTGCTTCTCGACGATGGTCTGCATCACGCCGAGCATGGTCTGCCGCCTTTGATTGATGGACTGTATGAACCACTTCGCGGACTCCATCTTCTGGCGCAGAAACTGCCGCGCCTCGGGATTGATGCCGCTGCGGCGGTTCGAGAGCATTTCGCGATACGCGCGGCTCACACGCAGCGGAGGCACGCCACGGTCGTTGAGTGTGATGACAAAATCGTCCTTCTCGCGCACGATGAAAAAATCGGGAATGACGTAATTCAGCGTCGTGGTGATGTTGCCTTCGCCGGGCTTCGGATTGAGATGTGTGATAAAATCGAAGGCCTTGCGGAGGAGCTTGTCGTCGATATGCAGTTCCTGCTTGATCTTCTCGAAGTGTTTCTTGACGAGATGATCGTAGCAATCGCGCAGGATGAGCTGTGCGTAGATGCGCGCCGTGCTGTGCTCGGTCGACACCTCGGCCTGCACGAGCAGGCATTCCCGAAGATTCCGCGCTCCAATACCGGCGGGATCCAGGCGCTGGATTTTGCCGAGCACAAACTCGGCTTCCTCCCGCGTGATGGCAAGCGCGTGTTCGTGATTCACGTCCAGCACCAGATCTTCAAGATCCCGGTGCAAGTAGCCGTCTTCATCGATGTTCCCGAGAATTTCCTCCGCAAGATGGGTCAGGCGCGCGTCGAGGTCCAGCATGTGCACCTGGTCGGTGAGCTGTTCGATCATGCTCACCGAGGCGGGTGTCGGTATCTCGCGATCGTCCTCCTCGTCGTACCAGTTCCTCGTTGTCGGTCCTTCGTTATCGTCGAGAAATTCCTCCCACGAATATTCGTCATCCTTCGACGCAAACTCGTCACGCTCGTCGAAGTTTTCGATCTTCTCAATTTCGGATGCTTCCGTCTGTTTTTCGGCGGCGGCTTCCGCCGTCACGGGTGCTTCGGCGGCGATGTCCGTGTCCAGTTTCACATCCTCGAGTTCCATGTCCATGGAATCGTCCTGGACTTCCTCCTGATCCATTCCCTCTTCGAGTAGCGGATTCAATTCGAGTTCGTCCTTGATGCGCTGTTCGAGCGCGAGGACGGGCAATTGGAGGATTTTCAGATACTGCACCTGTGCGGGTGTCAGTTTCTGCTGGAGGCGCTGGGTTTGTGTGAGATGGAGCATGGCAAATCCTAGCGAGGCAGTGATGTGCGCGCAGCTTCTTCGCGCAACGCATCGGAAAATGGCTGCCCGAAAGCGCGGGCAAGCGCGGGAGCGAGGAAATCGGCAAGTCGTGTATCACTCTTCTCCCCATTGGCGAGCGCCGGAGTACATTCTGAAAACTCCTCGAAGCGCAAAGCCGTGACAGTATCCTGCGCACGGCTGACGCGGATCGGAAAGAGATGGCAGGATATGGGTTTCATCCAGCCGAAGGCGCCACGTTCATAGGCGCGCTGTATGCTGCAGACCGCGATGTCGCCCTCATACACCACAAACACGCAGGCGCGGCGGTCCACGCAGCGGATATGCAGCGTCTTCCCGTGCCGCTCCACAAGTCCGTCGCGATCGATCACCGCAACATGCGTTTCCGGCAACACGCTCCGCACCACGGCAAGCGCCTCATGAAGCCGCGGCACCTCTTCCTCCAGAATGGGTGCACCGTAGCCGCCGGGGAACGTACAGCAGGCCCCCTTGCATGCGCTCAGATCACAGGCGAAGCGCGTCTGTAAAATGCGTGATTCGATGCTATTTATGCTGTTTTTTTGCATACGGACGTGATGTACGGGCACGGTCAACATAGGCAATTGACGAGGAATGCGCAAGATGGTGAAGCATTTTGGTGCAATAATTGCATGTAGGGAAATCGGATGTTTGAGGGAACCCGTGGAACGGCTCGCGCGTATAACAGGCGGGAGGATTTTCTATGACAGAAGTACACGACTTTCTACGCCTCACGATGCTTCCGAAGATCGGTCCGACACGCGGACGGGCACTCGCAGTACGTTTCGATACGTGGGGTGATCTATGCCGCGCCAGTCTGCGCGATTTGATGCAGGTGCCCGGGATACACCTGGGTCTGGCACGGACGCTGCTCGAAACCGTCCGGTCCCGACAGGCGCGCGATCAGATTGAGGCGGGTGTATTGCGAAGCATTACACTCGCGGCCCAGAAAAACGCCCGTCTGATCACACCAGCGGATGCGGCATTTCCGGAACCGCTGAAGCACCTCTATGACGCTCCCCTTTTCCTGTTCATGCAGGGAGAATTCCGTCAATGTGACGGACGTTCGGCAGCCATTGTCGGCACACGCGCGCCGACGGAATACGGACGCCGCGTCGCGGAACAACTGGGCCGCGAATTTGCCGACGCCGGAGTAACCACTGCCAGCGGATTGGCGATAGGCATCGATACAGCGGCGCATCAGGCGACTCTCGCACAGGGCGGTCGCACAATCGCGGTGCTCGGCAGCGGACTGGCCAACCTCTACCCGCCGTCGAACCGCCTGCTTGCGGAACGTATCGCGGATAATGGATGTCTCCTGTCTGAATTTTTGATGGATGCCGCGCCCGACGCGCCGAATTTCCCGCGACGGAACCGCATCATCAGCGGCGTAACGCTAGCAACCATCGTTGTGGAAAGCGGCGCCAAGGGCGGAGCCATCATCACCGCGCGGATGGCGTTCGATCAGAATCGCGATGTGTTCGCCGTCCCGGGAAGCGTGTACAGTCCGGCGTCGATCGGAACCAACCTGCTTCTGCGTCGCGGAAACGCGCGTGTATGCACGCGCGCGCAGGATGTCTTTGACGAGGTGCCCCTGCTCGCGGGAAGAATCCGGAAGCAACGAATCCCCGCAATTCAGCTCACACTCACCGAGCAATCCATCGTGGGAGCACTGTCGGACAGTCCGGTACACATCGACGATATCGCCATTCAAACAGGGCTCGGCCCCGCGGAACTTCTGGTGCAGATGTTGGCACTCGAATTCAAAGGCATCGTCCGTCAGCACCCGGGAAAACACTTCACACGGGAATGATGGAATGCGGCAATTCAGGACATTTTATTACCTTTTCCGCTTCACGGGTATTTCCCACATTGCCGGATGGCCTCACGGCCGTCATCGACCTTCCTCACGAAGCCTTCCCTATGAAACGCACACGCCTCTATCAGTCAGCGGCCGCGGTCGCGCTCATCCTCATCCTCTGGTGGATATTCTCGCCGTCCGAAGGACCGAACATTCCGACTGCCCCGGTGTTATCCGGAGATTTCCGAATACTCGTCATCGAGAGCGGTTCCATCCGCGCGAAAAAATCGTATACCATCACGGCGCCGCGACTCATGCAGGGCGGCAATCTGCAGGTCGTATTCCTCGCGCCGGAGGGCACCATTGCGCAGCCGGAGCAGCCGCTGGTAGGTTTCGATCCGAGCACGGCCATGAAACGCATCAACGACAAACAGACCGAGTTGAAAACCGCGCAGGCCGATATGGCAAAGCTTCGGGCCCAGCAAGCCGGTGACGAGGCGCAGGCAAAAACGGATTTTGAAACGGCGAAACTGAACTTTCAACTTGCAGAAATCGCCCAGAAGCGCATGCAGTTCGAGCCCGACGCCAAGAAACGTGAGGCGGATCTGGAATTCGAACGATCACGTCTCGCCTTCGAACAGGCGCGGCTGAATCTGGAGAACAGGTCCATCGTGCGCAAATCGGAACTCGGCAATCTGCAGCTTCGGTTGTCGCAGATACAGTCCGACATAGCGGCTTCAACCAAGGAGATGGAACAGCTCACGATGAAGGCGCCCATCAGCGGCCTTATCGTGTACGAGAACAACTGGAGCACAGGCCGGAAGATCGCGGTGGGCGACCAGCCATGGCCGGGCATGCCCATCATCAGTCTGCCCGACCTTTCGGCAGCGCAGGTTGAAGCGAGTGTGAATGAAATGGAGATCTCCCGCGTCAAGGTGGGACAGAAAGTGGAGATCGTGCCGGACGCTTTTCCCGACCGGAAATTCACCGGAACGATCACCTCGGTGTCGCAGATCGGACGTGAAAAGGGATCCGGATCAAACGTGAAGGTTTTTGACGTGG
This sequence comes from Ignavibacteriota bacterium, assembly GCA_016218045.1. Lineage (NCBI taxonomy): Bacteria > Pseudomonadati > Ignavibacteriota > Ignavibacteriota bacterium. Next base: position 78,286 of record JACRFB010000052.1, on the reverse strand, counting down.
TAATCGACATCGACAAAACCGCCGACATTTTAAAGCCGGGAATCACCACCACAAACAAGATCATCGTGGGCACAGTGAAAAAGACGCTGTCGATTCCCATCGTGGCCGTGTTCGAGAAGGAGAAGAAGACGTATGTGTATGTGAAGGACGGCGCGGGTTTCGACAAGCGCGAAGTGACACTCGGCGAAAAGAACGACACTTACGTGGTGGTGAAAACGGGACTCAAGGCCGGAGAGGAAGTGGCCCTGCGTGATCCCGATGAAGCCGAGGAGCCCGCCGCCGAGAACGATAAAAACAGCGGCAACGACGCCGTGCGGATGCCGTGATGCGCCCGACCATTCTGACACGTCACCGCGAGTCGCTCAGCATCGCGCTACAGAGTCTCGCGCTGCACAAGACCCGCTCCTTCCTCACCATGCTGGGCATCATCTTCGGCGTGGGAGCGGTGATCGCCATGCTGTCCATCGGTGAAGGTGCGCGGCGCGAGACCCTCGAACAGATCGAGGTGCTCGGCGTGCGGAACATCATCATACGCAGCGCGGCGATGGACGAGGCGCAGCAGGAGGACGAGGAGGCCGCCTCGCGTCCGATGGGCATTTCGTTGAAAGACGCACGCGCCATCGAGGACGTGTGTCCCTTCGTGGAGAATCTGTCCGTAACCTGGGAGAGCGAAATCGAGGCTCGGACATACGAAGGCAAGACCGACGCGACACTTGTCGGATGCACACCGGCCTACGAGCACATCTTTAACGTGCGCCTCTCCGCCGGATCCTTCATCGCACCGGTGCACATGCTCTCCACAGCAAATGTTTGCGTGATCGGGTCTGAGGCAAAGCAGGATCTTTTCGGATTCCGCGATCCGATGTATCAGCTCGTGAAGCTCAAGGACCGCTGGTTTACGGTGGTGGGGGTGGTGGAGCCGAAACGCAGCGCAAAAATTGCGGACGTTGCGATGCCGCGCGCGAACAACACCATCTTCATTCCACTGAGCACGGCCATGGCGAAATTCCCGCGCGAGCAGCAGGCCGGGGCGCAGTTTTTCATGGGACGTGGCCGCCGCTTCCGGTTCTCGAACAATGAAAGCGCGTATCTCGACAGGAATACCATCGACCAAATCGCAGTGCAGGTGAAGGCCGAGACCCCCGTCGAAGAGGCCGCACGGGTTATAACGCGCCTGCTGCGCCAGCGTCACGCGGAACAGACGGATTTTACCGTGACCATACCGGACCAGCTCATCGAGCAGAGCCAGAAAACACAGGGGATTTTCAACATTGTGATGGGCGCCATAGCGGGGATTTCCCTGCTTGTCGGAGGCATCGGCATCATGAACATCATGCTGGCGGGTGTGCTTGAACGCACACGCGAGATCGGTGTGCGGCGGGCCATCGGCGCAACACGTTCGATGATCGTCGTGCAATTTCTCGCGGAGGCCACTCTGCTGTCGATCGTGGGAGGGATAGCAGGCATCGGCGTTGGATGGGGCCTGACCGAAGCGATTACCGCCTATGCCGGCTGGCGCACGATAGTCAGTCTCTGGGCAGTTCTCCTCGCCTTTGGCGTCGCCGCGGCCACGGGTATTCTCTTCGGATGGTACCCGGCGCGCCGTGCGGCCGACAAGGACGTGATCGAGGCGCTCCGGTATGAATAACGGCGAGTCCGCCACGACACAACGCGGTGTGCGCAACAAGCCGCAATTCCGGCATCGCATCGGGACCACGATGCACCCGGCTCCCATTCACACTCGACATGATTCACGGATGCTTCGAATTTCCGGATTCCGGTATATGACCCGCCTTACTCTCATGCGACTTGGCCTCATGGCCGCCTGCATTCCCGTGCTGCTTTCCGCCTCCGCGTCCGCACAGCAGACACTCACACTCGAGAAAGCGTTGCGCATCGCTTTCGAAAACAGCTACCAGGCCCGTGTGGCGCGCGAACAACTGCGCGCTTCCGAAGCAGCGGCGGAAGCGTCGCGCAAGGCCCTGTACTCGACGGTGGACCTCAACTTCGAGGCGCCGAGTTACGATTCGCGGCTGAAACAGCAATTCAACAGTGTGACCCGCCGCGACGAATATTTTCGTGTGGAGAACCTGCGCTGGTTCGGAGGCGTCTCCATCAACCAGCCGCTGATCTGGACCAACAGCACCATCACGCTCAGCGGGCAAATGTACCGGCTCGATCAGAAGGACGCGTCCGCCGGTTCGTTTTTCCGCAATTACTACGGCGACCTCGTGGTGCGTCTCGAGCAGCCGCTGTTTGTGCCGAACAGTCAGCGCATCGCGTTACGCCGCGCCGAACTCGAGTTCGAGGAGGCGAAATCCGACTACCGCCGCGCCACGCTCGACCTCCTGTACACCGTCACGGAAAGTTTCTACCGCGGTTATTCGAGCCAGGAGCAGCTTGCGATTCAAAGCGACCGCGTGCAGCAGCAGGAGGAATCGTACACCACCGCAATGCGGAAATACCGTGCGGGGCTCATCGCCGAAGTCGACGCCCTGCAGTTTGAGGTGGATCTTGCGGCGGCCCGCAACGATTTGCTTACCGCAGGCAACACACACAGCGGCAGGATGAACAACTTCAAGCTGCTGATCGGACTGCCTCTGGCGGACAGCCTCCGACTTACACTGACCGACACGTCCTTCGTACCCGTCCAGATCGATCCAGCGCGCGCCATCGGTGAGGCCAAACGCACACGTGTGGATCTGCAGCGCGCGCGCAACAACGTCGAACGCAGCACCCTGTCCCTCGACGAGATCGACGGCCAGCGCGGCATCCGTGGCGACATCTCGGTGAATTACGGGCTGAACGACGCGGCCGACAAGGTGCGGTCGCTGTTCCTGTCCCCCACCGAGTCGCGTGGCGCCACACTCCGCATCACGGTACCCGTTTTCGACTGGGGCAAACACGGACGTGATGTCGAAGCCGCGGAGGCGCGGCTGCGCAGCGCGCAATACACGGCCGAGAATACCGAACTCACCATCGAGCAGGAAATCACGGACCTCGTGCGCCGTATAGGTTCAGCCGCCGAGCGTGTGAACGTCCTGTTCAAGTCGCGACTTGTGGCGGAAAAGGCGAACGGCATCAACACCAGCCGCTACGAAGTGGGGACCATCGGCTCGCTCGAACTCTCTCAATCGCAGACGCGTCTGCTTCAGGCCCGGCTCAGCGCCCTCGAGGCGTGGATCGACTACAACGTGGCCCTCGCCGACCTTGCGCGGCGGACGGCGTTCGACTTCAGCACCGGCAGCGAGGTCGAACCTCCGAGGTAAAACACAAGGTCGCGCGCCATGCCCCACTGTGCGGCAGCGGACGAGCGAGCACGCGTGCAGCGGCGTGGAGTGACTGTCGCGACGATATTTTTACGCCGGACACGGGCCATCGGGACGCAACCGCGTGCGGTTGTTTTTCCCTCGACGCGGCACTACTTTGCCGTGACGTTTGAGAATCGCTTTTTCCTGACGAAAACCACCACCACGTATGCTTGAATTCGGCGCATCACTGCGCAAGGCGCGAGAAGCTTCCGGCGTGACGCTCGATGAAATCTACGAGCAGACCCGGATCAACATGCGCCATTTGCGGGCCATCGAGGCGGGAGATTTCCCCTCGGTGCCGCAGACATACGTACGTGCGTTCATCCGCGAGTACGCGCGTATGGTGGGACTCGACGAGGAAGAGACGCTGCAGCACTACAACGATGAAGCCGAGCGGGAGAAAGGAATACCAAAACCGCCGGATGTGCTCGACAATTCGAACATCCTCCCGCATCTCGATGACACGATCGAGATCATAACGCCGGGCTCGGTGACACCCCGTCATGTCGAGGTGCAGGGCCGAGCGGAAGTGGAAACACAGGAGCCGTTCGTCGCACCAGTACGCGTATCCGAGGCCGCGCAGGGCGCCGCGTCCGTGGTGGACATCAGTAATACCGCGGCAAAATCTCCCGAAACCACCCCCGTTTTATCACCGACGAAACCGCCCGCAGAAAAATCCGCACCCGAACAGACTCCCCCACCCGCGACCGAATCGTCCGACCCATCGGCCGATGTGACCGTGATCCCCCCACCTTCAAGCGCCGGGCCTCCGAAGCAGTCCGAGTCGAGCAGCGCCGAGCACGAGAAGACTCCCGATGCGACAATACCGGCGTCGCGTTCTCATGCCTCGCAGGTGCGCGATACATTTTCGGGACGGGAAACATCCGCGGCGGGCGCGTCCTTAAAACGTCCGAGTGTGTACGACACAAAACCGCCGATACCCGGGGAGGCCACGCCGCGTCCCCAGAAGGCGGAGCCCACCCCAGCGACGAAAACCAAAACGACGCCCGTCACCGCGGCTCCCCCGAAAGCCGGCACCGATGTATCGACACGCGGTGCGGCGCTCACAGGGATCGCGATACTCATCGCGCTGCTCGCCATCGCGTCCTACTTCTATTTTCGGACCGATGTGTCCGATACCTCGTCGCAGATGGATTCCACTGCGATCAAAGAGAGTCTGCAGGCCGGGCGATTTATCGATTCGTCCCTGACCACCATGCCCGATCCGGTGCTGCCTCCGATCGACACGGCGACAATCGCAACCGCGCCGACCGAGACGCGTGACGACGAGCGGGGCCGCGTGAAGGAGGACAGTCTCGTGCTCGAGGCGATATCCAACGCGCCCGTGTGGTTTTCCGTAAAGATGGACACGACACGCACCGAACGTGGCAACATGAGCAGCAACGAACACAGGGTCTGGCGCGCGCGCGACCGTTTCGTTCTCACGCTCGGCGACGCGGGAGCGATCACGTTCTTTTTGAACGGTAAGCAGTTGCCCGCACTCGGCGACGAAGGCGCGGTGATAAAGAACGTGACCATTTCGCGGCGTAATCTCTCGGCTCCCGACTGACCGTGGCCTCCAAGGCGAGACAGCAGGAATACGCCGGCCTCTGCCGCGCCATCGCGGAACACGACTACCGCTACTACGCGCTCGCGGATCCGGCAATCAGCGACGAGGGGTACGACACGCTGATGCGCCGTGTCGCACAACTCGAGGAGGAGTATCCGGAACTGCGCGGTCCCGACTCGCCGACGCAGCGCGTCGGAGGCGGCATCACGAAGGAGTTTCCCACGGTACAACATGCCGTCCCGATGTTGAGCCTGGCGAACACATATTCCGAAGCCGATTTGCGCGACTTCCATCGCCGGGTGACCGAGGCGCTGGGACACGACGACGTGGCGTATCATGCCGAACTGAAAATCGACGGCGTCGCCGTGTCGCTGCAGTACGAAGACGGCCTGCTGGTACGCGGCGCCACCCGCGGCGACGGGACACAGGGAGACGAGATCACCGCGAATATTCGCACGGTGCGCGGCCTCCCCTTCCGCGTCCTTTCCGGCCCCCTCGCGGGTGCACGATTTGAAGCGCGCGGCGAAGTGTACATGGACGCGCACTCCTTCGAGCGTCTCAATACCGAGCGCGAGCGCGACGGCGAGAAGCTCTTTGCAAATCCGCGCAACTCGGCGGCCGGCTCATTAAAGATGCAGGACTCGGCCCTCGTCGCGGCGCGCGGGCTTCGCATTTTTGTCTACTCCCTGCTTGGTGTCGAAGGCGCCATACACAGCCAGGACGCCGCATTCGCCGCGCTTCGCGAGGCGGGATTCCCGGTCAATCCTCACGCGCGCCTCTGCGCCGGCGTAGGGGAACTGCTGGCCTTTATTGATGAATGGGAGGCCGGGCGTGATACTCTACCCTACGACATCGACGGGGTGGTGATTAAAGTGAACGAATTCGCGCTGCAGGACAAACTCGGCGCCATCGCCAAGAGTCCGCGTTGGGCAATCGCGTACAAGTTCACCGCGAGGAAGGCGTCCACCGTGTTACGCGGCATCACGTTCCAGGTGGGGCGCACAGGTGCAGTGACACCCGTGGCGGAACTCGAGCCGGTCCCGCTCGCGGGTTCCACCATCAGCCGTGCAACACTGCACAACGAGGACTTCGTCCGCCAGCTCGACCTGCACATCGGCGACCGTGTGTTCATCGAAAAAGGCGGCGACGTCATTCCCAAGGTAAGCGGCGTCGACACCGAGGCGCGACCGCCGGAAGCGGAACCGTTCGTATTCACACGGGAGTGTCCCTCCTGCGGCACCGGCCTGTACCGCGCCGAGGGTGACGCCGCCTGGTTCTGCGGGAATCCCGTTTGCCCCGCGCAGGTGCGCGCGCGCATCGAACATTTTGCATCCCGCGCCGCGATGGACATCGAGGGTCTCGGCGAGGCCGTTGTTGACACACTCGTGGCACGCGGACTGCTCGATTCGTTCGCCGACCTCTACGATTTGTACGAACACCGGGCAGAGCTCGAAGCCATCGACCGCTTCGGCGAAAAAAGCGTCGCACGATTGCTCGACGGCATCGAGGCCAGCAAGAGCAGACCCTTCGACCGCGTGTTGTACGCGATCGGGATCCGCTTCGTCGGCGAGGGCACGGCACGTCTGCTTGCGCGCGCGCTGCCCTCCTTCGAGCTGCTTCGCGCGGCCGACGCGGTGACACTCGCGGCGGTGCCCGGCGTGGGGCCGCGAATAGCGGACAGCATTGTCCGATACTTCGCCGATCCGCATTCACGCGCCCTCGTCGACCGGCTGATCGCGCGCGGCGTGACGGCGGAGGCCGACACGCAGGACGCGGTGCTGGATCCTTTCTTCGCGGGTCGTACTTTCGTGCTGACGGGCACGCTCACGCGATTCACCCGCGACGAGGCCCGTGCCGAGATCGAGCGCCGCGGAGGCAAGGTGTCGGGCAGCGTCAGCGCGCGCACCGCGCATGTGATCGCGGGAGCCGAGGCAGGTTCGAAACTCGACAAGGCGCTGGCCCTCGGCATCCCCGTACTGACTGAAGAAGAATTCCTTTCGCGTATAACCTGACCACTCCCACACGGAGGACACATGAACTTTACCATCGACAAGGAAAACGAGCTTGCCATCTTCCGCCTGAAGGAGACGCGTCTCGATTCGCTCACCTCGCCCGCGCTCAAGGCCGAGCTGCTCATCCTCAGCCAGGAAGCCATACAGGTGCTGATCATCGACCTCAGCAGCGTCGAATTCTGCGACAGCACCGGCCTCAGCGCCCTGTTGCTGGCCGAGCGGCAACTGCGCGAGAAGGACGGCGGCGTCCTGATAGTGGATGCGATTGGCAAGGTGCGCACACTTATCGAGGTAGCGAAGCTCGACGCGATACTCCCCGTGTTTCCGACCGTCGACGTGGCGCGCAACGCCCTCGAAGACTGACACACGCAGGCAGGACGCGCCCCGGCCATGCATCTGTCGGTTCTCGACATCGTCGTCATTCTCGCGTATCTCGCGGGCATCGTCCTGTTCGGCATACTGAGCGGCGGACGCCAGCGATCCGCGCGCGATTATTTTCTCAGCGACGCGGCCGTGCCCTGGTGGGCCGTGTGTTTTGCGATCGTGGCCACGGAAACGAGCGCCATTACCTTTCTGTCCATCCCCGGAGTGGCCTATGCCGGCAATCTGTCCTTCCTCCAGGTGACAGTGGGCTACATACTCGGACGCTTCATCGTGTCGAGGTACTTCCTGCCTCGATATTTCCAAGGTGAACTTTCGACCGCGTACGTGTTTCTTGAGACACGGTTTGGTCCGGCGACGCGGCGCACGGCGTCGGTCACATTCATGGGTACGCGCGTGTTTGCGGACGGGGTCCGTCTCTACACCACCGCCATTCCGTTGGCCCTCTTTCTGCAGGGCAGTTCCTTTCTGCCCGCGGGTGACACACACACAGCGTATGTCGTCTCCATCGCCGTGATGGCCGCGCTGACCCTGGCCTATGTGTATTTCGGCGGCGTGCGCGCGGTGATCTGGACCGACGTGATACAATTCGGCGTGTACATTCTCGGCGCGGCAGCAGCCCTTGCCATTCTCGCGGCCATGCTCGGCGACGGACTCGACGCGGGATTGTCGCGCGCCATCGCCGCCGGAAAGGGCGTCATTTTTCCTCCCTGGCCCGAGGGCGGGTTCGCGGGATTCTTCTCGACACCATACACAACCATCGCCAGCATCGCCGGCGGCATGTTTCTGTCGATGGCATCGCACGGAACCGATCATTTGTTGATACAGCGAGTGCTCACCACAAACGATCTTCGTGCATCGCAGCGCGCAATGTCGCTGAGCGGGATCATCGTGCTCATGCAATTCGCGGTCTTCCTCGCTGTCGGCCTGCTGCTGTGGATCTTTTACAACGGCGCGCCGAATTCGGCCAATGAGGTTTTTGCGCGCTTCATTCTGGATCATCTCCCGTCCGGTGTCAAAGGCCTGATTGTTGCGGCCATACTCGCCGCGGCGATGTCCACGCTGTCTGGATCGATCAGCGCCCTGTCGTCGGCCACAATCATGGACATCTGGCTGCCCCTGTCGGGAAAAACGCCGGATGACGCGACGCTGCTGCGTCGTTCGCGTGCCGTGTCGATCGTGTGGTGCCTCGTGCTCGTTCTCGTTGCATCCCTCTTCATCCAAACACCCGCCACCGTCATCGAACTCGCGCTCGGCATCGCATCCTACACGTATGGAGCGCTGCTGGGCGTGTTCCTGCTCGGCCTGTTGTTCCGCCACACGCAGCAGAGCGCCGCCATCGCCGGATTCTTCACCGCCATCGCCGGTATGGCAGCGGTGATTCTTTTCACGCCCATCGCGTGGACCTGGTACGTGCTTCTCGGTTCGGCGATGTGTATCGCCACGGGCCTCGCGACACAGGCGATTTTTCCCCGACCACAAACCCGCACCTGACATGGACCTTTTCGACTGGATTCTCGTTGGCATATACTTCGCGGGCACCGCGGTGGTCGGGTTCTATTTCTCGAAACGCGCGGGACGCAACACGCAGGAATTTTTCCTCGGCGGTCGGCGGATGACATGGTGGCTCGCGGGATTGTCGATGGTTGCGACGACGTTCGCCGCCGACACACCGCTCGCCGTCACAGAACTGGTGTCCACACACGGTGTTTCGGGAAACTGGCTGTGGTGGAACATGCTGATCGGCGGCATGCTCACCGTGTTTTTCTTCGCGCGCCTGTGGCACCGCAGCGGCGTGCTGACGGATCTCGAACTGATTGAACTCCGATATTCCGGGGCACCCGCGGCAGTGCTGCGCGCGTTTCGCTCGGTGTACCTGGGCCTGTTCATGAACACCGTGATCATGGGATGGGTAAACCTTGCCATGGCCGCCGTGCTCGAGGGATTTTTCGGTCTGCCGCGCAGCGAGGCCTTTCTCTACACGGGACTGGCGCTGGTCCTGACCGCCGTGTATTCCTCGATGTCGGGCCTCTGGGGCGTGGCCGTGACTGATGCCGTACAATTCCTCATCGCGATGACGGGATGTATCGTGCTTGCAGTGCTCGTTGTGAATGCGCCGCAGATTGGCGGACTCGCCGGACTGCGCCAGGCGCTGCCGCCCGAGACACTCTCCATACTGCCCCGTATCGGCTCCGCATCCGACGGCGCCGTCGGCGTGCTCTCGCTTTCCGCGGGAGCCTTCCTCGCGTACGTGGGTGTGCAATGGTGGGCCTCCTGGTATCCGGGGGCGGAACCGGGCGGCGGGGGGTACGTCGCACAGCGTATGATGTCGACACGCAGCGAGAAAGATTCGGTATTTGCAGTCCTGTTCTTCCAAATTGCTCACTATGCGCTGCGCCCATGGCCGTGGATCCTCGTCGGACTCGCAACCATCATCCTGTATCCGCAGCTTCCCGCGGCAGAGAAGAAGCTCGGGTATATCTACGCGATGCGCGACTTCCTCCCTTCTGGTTTTCGCGGACTCATGATCGCAGCATTTTTTGCCGCGTACATGTCGACCATCGCAACACATCTCAACTGGGGCACCTCGTACATCGTCAACGATTTCTGGCGACGATTCGTGCAGAAGGGACGCGAGGAAAAAAGCTATGTGCGCATCTCGCGTATTGCGACGATCGGCATCATGGTCCTGTCAATGGCAGTGACGAGCATCATGACATCCATCTCCGACGCATGGATCTTTATCATCGAATGCGGCGCGGGGTTGGGTCTGGTACTCATCCTGCGCTGGTACTGGTGGCGCGTAAACGCGTGGAGCGAAATAGCCGCGACGCTGACACCCATCATCACCTACGGCGCCATCGCCCTGTACAACGCGGGAAATCCCGAGGCGGCACGCATTCTTTTCCCAAACAGCCTGTTCCTCACCGCCGGCATCACCACCGTCGTCTGGATCACACTCACCTTTCTGACGCCCGCCACTGAGCGCAGCGTGCTGGACGCGTTCTACCTGAAAGTGCGACCGGGAGGACCCTTCTGGAAACCGGTGGAGCAGCGTTGCGGCGCGGGTCCCTCACACGCGCCCTTCGGCCGTATGCTGGCCGCCTGGGTTTCGGGGATACTGCTCGTGTATTCCGCGCTGTTCTCCGTGGGAGAATTCCTTATTGGCACTCCCGGCGGGGGTGCGGCTTGGGCGGGCGTTTCGCTTGTGTCGGCTTTCGGCGTATTTTTCGCCGTCAGATCATTTGATACATAACTCAATCGGTGCGTTCCTGTTTTCATTTCTCTCTTCCGACAAACGATTTCTTGCGCGGCTGAAACACATCCGGCTGGTCGCAAGCGACCTCGACGGCACGCTGCTGAATGATGAGAACGGCATCGGGCCCGAGAGCGTGCGGGCGATCCGGGAACTGAATTCGCATGGCGTCGCGCTGCTGCTTGCATCGGGACGGAGTGATGGTTTCATACGACATTTCTCGCGCGCACTCGGGAGTCCGCACCCCATCGTCTCGCTCAACGGCGCGCTGATCAAGGACGCGAGCGGAATCGTCCTGTGGCAGTCGCTGCTCGGCATGGAAGTGGGAGCGCGTATAGCAGAGATCATGCGCCGTCATCCGGAGATGGACGTTGCCGCGTTCACCGGAGACGGAGTCCACGCAACGGGTGATCCCTCGGAACTCCCCCGCTACCTCGCCGCCTATCCCCCCGAGCAGCGTGTTGTGCAGGATTTGCTTCCTCTGCTCGACCGCGCGGTGATGTGTGTGGCGCGAGGGTCCTATTCCGCGATACAGGATCTGAGCGTGGGACTGGCGAAGGACTTCCACACACGCGTCGATCGCTCGATGTACCAGAGTAAAAGTGCCGAGAACACCTATTTCCTCGAGATCCGGAACAGCGGCGTACACAAAGGCACCGCTCTGCGATTTCTTGCGCGCCATCTCGGGCTCCGCCCGCGCGAGGTGGCCGCGATCGGCGACTATTCGAACGATGTCGAAATGCTGAAATTCGCGGGTGTCGCCGCGGCCATGCGCAACGGCATAGAACAGGTGAAGCGGCACGCCGATTTTGTTACCCGGGCAACGTCGAGTGAAGATGGCGCGGCGGAATTTTTTGCTCTGATCGCCTCCGCGCGGGAGCCGCACACATGACGCCCAACACATTCCGCGGCTACCGGCTCGCCGTACTCGCGCGTCTGTCGAAGTTCGACGACAACGGCCGAGCACGTATAGCCCTTGGAGTAGGCCTGGTCCTGTTCATCGCCCTGTTGTTCCCGAAGGGCCTGTCGAAGTACTACGAGTACTCCGAAGGCACGATATGGAATGAAGAAGACCTTATCGCCCCGTTTTCATACCCCATTCATCGCATTCCGGCGGTGATCGACGACGAGGTGCACGAGGCGACCCGGGCAACGCCGCTCAGCTTCGATCGCATCGACACCGTGGGACGGCGCGCCGTCGACAGTCTCGATGTCATTCTCTCCGTCATCGCCTCGGTGATCGACAGCACCGTGCCTCTGAGGCCCGGGTTGGATGCAACGTCGCGTGCAGCGCCTTTGGTCCTGCGTTCCATCGCCCGGCGCGGACTTGCCGTTCCATTAAGCAGCGACGACGCCATGATACTGCTGCGTCTCCGTCTGGCCGACCGGCCGCGTCGCGGATCGACAGCCCGTCCCTACGGTGCATTACGCGCCTTCATCATGCCCCTGCTCGACGATCTGTACACACGAGGCCTGCTCGACCGCAGCCGCGCGTCTTTCGAACAGCCAACGCTCGCCCTGCAGAACGCGGAGTACGAGGAACTGCATCCCGTGAGGGACTTCCTCGACCGGGGAGACATCGACGGATTTGTCCGCGCACGCGCGCACAGCGACGTGTTCCCCGCCCCGTTGGTCGTGGCGTTGATACGATCCGTGGCCGCGCCCAACATCGTGCACAATCCCCGCCGCTCGCAGGTCGCCCTGCAGGCCGCGACCGCCGCAGTTCCGCGCACGGATGGCATCGTCAAGCAGAACGAGCGTATCGTGAGCAGGCACGAACGCATCACACCCGCAATCAAGGCCAAACTCGATTCGTATCAGCGGGCGCGTATCGAGCGCGCGGGCGAAGTCAACACGCTGCTTCAGGTGCTCGGGCGCGCGGGACATACCGCGACCATCCTCAGCTTCCTCGGAATTTATCTCGCCCTGTTCCGCAAACGTATTTTCCGCAGCACGCAAAAACTCCTGCTCCTGGGCCTGATCATACTGATACCGACGATGTTTGCGTACCTGTCGTTCAGCGTGCCCATCTCCGGGCCCGTGCAGTATCTGATTCTCGTGCCCATTGCGTCGATGCTCGTGGCAATCATTTTCGATTCGCGCGTGGCATTCTACACCACAGTGACCGTGAGTTTCCTGGTGGGCGCGCTTCGTGGCAATGATTACACCATCATACTCGCATCGGCGATGGCCGGTTCGCTCGCACTGTACACCGTGCGCGACATCAAACACCGCACGCAGATCTTCCGGTCACTGACCTTCATCTTTCTCGGTTACGCGATCGTGATCGGTTTCGACGGCCTGCAGCGCGCCGTGCCGATGGGCCAGGTCACGACCGACTTGTTGTATGCCGCCGCCAACGCGCTTCTCTCATCCATCCTGACGTTCGGACTTCTGTATTTCTTCGAACGATTGTTCGGCATCGACACCGATCTGACACTGCTCGAGCTGTCCGATTTTAACCATCCTCTTCTGCGGGAATTGTCGTCGCGCGCGCCGGGCACCTTCCATCACAGCATCGTGATGGGTACACTTGCCGAGGCGGCCGCGCTGGCCATCGGTGCGAATCCCATCCTGGCACGTGTCGGCGCGTATTATCACGATATCGGCAAATGCCCGCATCCCGAGGCCTTCGTCGAAAACCAGCTCGGCACGAACAACATCCACGAATCTCTCCCGCCTGTCGAAAGTGCGCGCCGCATCATCAAACATGTGGAGGACGGCATTACGATGGCGCGCGAGGCCGGTTTGCCGCAACGTGTGATCGATTTTATTCCCGCGCATCACGGCACAACGACGGTCGCCTATTTCCTCGAGAAGGAAAGACAGGAGCGGCCCGAGTCGCTTGTCGCGGGCGAATTCCGATATCCCGGCCCATCCCCGCTCACCAAAGAAACGGCGATCGTCATGCTGGCCGACACGATCGAAGCGGCGGCGCGCGCACTCGAGGAACCCACGGTGGATTCCATCGAGAAGCTGATCGACCACACCGTGAACAAACGCCTCGCGGAGGGACAGCTCGAGTACTGCGATCTGACGTTCCGCGAACTGATGCTCGTGAAGAAGAGCTTCCTGACGATTCTCACAGGCATACATCACAACAGAATCAAATACCCGACCGAGGCCGATGCCGAGGCGGCGCAGAAAAACGCGGAGCGCACCGCGAAGCTGTTGAAACTGCCCTCGACCGCCGACGCCATCTCGAGCCGCATCAGGAGAATCGACCAACTGTGACACTCGACGCCGCATTGCGCCGTTTCCGCCAGCACATCGCGCTGGAGCGGGGGCTCTCCGCAAACACGGTCGATGCGTACCGCGGCGATCTGCAACGTTACGCGGCATGGCTTGCCGGACTCGAGGTGACTCACACAGGGGCGGTGTCGCAGAAGCACGTGTCGCAATACCTCAAGGCGTTGCACGACGCGGGTCTCGCGCCATCGAGCGCCGCGCGCATTTTATCGGCGTTGAAACAGTTTCACCGCTTCCTCCTGGAGGAGCGGTACGCGGATGCCGACCCGACCGTCCTTATCGAATCGCCGACACTTACCAAACACCTCCCGATGGTACTCACGCAGGACGAAGTTGCGCGCATACTCGAGGCACCCGAGACGCAGACTCCTCGCGGCCTGCGCGACCGTTCTCTGCTCGAGACCCTGTACGCCTCCGGCATGCGGGTGACGGAACTTGCAACCTTCCGACTCGAGCAACTGCATCTCGACGAGGAACTGATTCGTGTGCTGGGGAAAGGCAGCAAGGAGCGTCTCGTTCCGTTGGGCGACATCGCCGCCGAGTGGCTGCGCAAATACCTCCGCGACGCGCGTCCCCTGCTCGCGCGCAGCGCGCGGCCGCATTCCATCGTGTACCTCAACCATCGCGGCGGAGGTCTCACGCGCATGAGCATCCTCACGATTGTCAAGAAATACGCATCGGCCGCGGGCATTCGCAGCGATGTACACCCGCACACGTTCCGCCATTCCTTCGCGACGCACCTGCTCGAGGGAGGCGCCGATCTGCGGGCCGTGCAGGAAATGCTCGGCCACGCCGACATCGGCACGACGCAGATATACACGCATGTCGACCGCGAATACCTGCGCGACGTGCACCGCACCTATCATCCCCGCGCGCACTGATCCCATCGTTATGCACTCCTTCCCCGCACGATTCATTACCTTCGAGGGCATCGACTCCTCGGGCAAATCCACGCAGTGCTCTCGCACGCGTGCCTGGCTCGAAAAACACGACATTCCGCATCTCTTTGTCCGTGAACCGGGAGGCACGACGGTGTCGGAACGCGTGCGCGACATACTTCTGGACCGGGACCATCACGCGCTGCGGCCTGTTGCGGAACTGCTGTTGTTTTCCGCCGCGCGGGCGCAATTGATCGAGGAGGTCATCCGCCCCGCCCTCGCGCGCGGCACGAGTGTCATCGCGGACCGTTTTCTCGACTCGACCACCGCCTATCAGGGTCACGGGCGCGGCATCGATCTGTCGTCCATCGCCGAAGTGCACCGCCTCGCCACGGGCGGGCTGTTGCCGGACATCACCTTCCTGCTCGACATCGACGTGGCCGAGAGCAGACGGAGACGCGCGGCGCAGGGCCGGGACGACGACCGCATGGAAGCGGCTGACGAGGAATTCTTCGCGCGGGTCGCCGCTGGCTACCGCAGTATCGCGGGCGCCGAACCCTGGCGTATCTCGCTCTTCGACGGCCGCGACAATCCCGACGCCATATTCGACCGCATTGAACGAATTCTCAGACACACCTACTTCGAATGACACGTCCCATGCCCAAACTCCCCCGCAGGTACCGTCGCCGCGCGAAGGCCGTTGTACTCGCCTGCGCGACCCTCAGCGTGCTGCTGTTCCTGACCGGTTTCCGCGGCCGTCCCGACGATCCGTCCTCCATCGCGCGCGGCATGTCGCTGCTGGGCCGCGTGTATCAGGAAATCGCCGGGAACTATGTGGAGCCGGTGCAACAGACCCAGTTGATGAAGGCCGGAATAAAAGGGATGCTCTCCACACTCGATCCGTATTCTTCGTTCATCGATGAACAGGAGCGCGCCGATCTCGACATGCTGACCTTCGGCAAGTATGGAGGACTCGGCATTTCCATCACCAATCGCGCGAGCAAATACCTGATCTCCGCCGTTGTGGACGACGAAGGCCAGCGGCTTATTCCCCTGCGCATCGGCGACGAAATTCTGCGCATCGACTCGATACGTGTGGAAGGGGTAGCCGGCCTCGATCTCCGCCGTTTCCTGCGCGGACCCGCGGGCAGCGCCGTCCGTATCGTCGTACGCAGGCCCGGGCATGCCGGCGTAAAAAACCTCGATCTCACCCGTCGCGATATTCCGGTCCGCGGCATGGCCTTCTCCGAACGGCTCGACAACGGCGTGCTGTACATCAAGCTCGACCGCTTCACCCACTCCACGTCGAGCGAAGTGCGCGACGTGCTCGCGCCCTTCCTTCAAACACGCGACGCACGTGGTGTGATCATCGACCTGCGCGACAACAGCGGCGGACTCCTCGACGCGGCCGTGCGTCTGCTCGAGTATTTCGCCCCGCGAGGCAGCATCCTCGTTTCGACGCGCGGAAGGCATCCCGCCTACACGCGCGAGTACCGCTCCGCCGAAACCCCTCTCAGCGCCGATATACCGCTGGTGGTGCTCGTCAACGGCAACAGCGCGAGCGCAAGCGAGATCGTCGCCGGCGCCGTTCAGGATCTTGACCGGGGTGTCATTGTCGGCACGCGTACGTTCGGCAAAGGACTCGTGCAGAGCATTCTGCCGCTCGACGGCGAGAACCAGCTCAAACTGACAACATCCAAATACTACACACCGTCTGGGCGCTGCATTCAGAAGAGTGATTTCGGAAAGCGTGGACCCGAAGGTGTACTGCCGGACATGGGTGCCGACACGCAGCAGGTGTACCGGACACTCGTGAAGCGCCGCCTCCTGCGCGGCGCGGGCGGCATCGAACCCGACGTGACACTCGCAGACGATTCCCTCCATCCGTTTGTTCGGCAGGTATCACAAAGCGGTGCTTTGCTGGTGTTTACCGCCGAACGCATCAATCGCCTGAATCTGCGCACCGTGCCGTCCATGGAAAACTCGATGCGTGACGCGTTCAGAAAACACATCGACTCGATGAAAACATTTGCGGAAACCGATGCCGAGGCCGCATCACGAAAATTGCTCACCGCCCTGCAGGACGAGGGCTACGGACACAAGACGGTGCAGCAGGCCGAGGCCCTTGCCGCTGGTCTGCGCGCAGCGCGTCCGAATCGTGTCGAGTTTTTCTGGGCGCATCTTGCCCGACTGCTTCGCAAGGAATTCGCCTTTCAACTCGGCGGATCCAAGCTGCGTTTCCGCACGACGCGTGATTCCGACATTCAATTGCAGAAGGCGCTTGCGCTGCTCCGGGATCCCGCCTCCTACGAAGTCGCGTTAAGCCAGGCGCACTAAAACGCGGTGCCGCGGGGGAGGTATCCATCGTTGGCCGACACCTCCCTGAGCCGTTTCCCGTCTACCAACAGCGGGAGTAGCCGCTGCATGTGTACGAGCAGTGAATCGAGCCGCTCCGCTTCGGTACGGAGTTCCAGCAGCCGCTGCCTGCCGAGCAGATCGAGGCCGGCTTTCTCGGCCATCGCATAGGAGATGCCGAGCCCGAGTGTCTCGTCCATGCGGAGTTTCAGATCCTCCTGTCCGGAAAACACCGCGTCGATGATGCTGTTGTAGGCTTCCGCGGCATCAAGACGCAGACGCTCCGGCACCTCCGAGGCCGTGTCGGTAAACAGTTCGACCACTCCCTCGAAGTATCCGGCGGGCGCCTCGTGATAGTCCGTCACCGTGTAACGGTCCACGCCGCGCACAACCACGTCGAAACTCCCGTCGGGATAACTGCGCGAAACACGCTCGACCTCCGCCGTGCAGCCGACAGGATGCATGTAGCGGTCCTGTAGAAGATTGATTCCGAACACGACGCCCTCCGCGATCGAAGCGCGGATCATCGTCTTGTAGCGCTCCTCGAATATGTGCAGGTGCAAGCGCGAATCCGGAAAGAGGACCAGACCCAGAGGAAAGAGCGGGATCGTGCGTGTGGGTTCGGACATGAGCGGGGAAAAAAGACGGCGTCCGGCTCCACAAGGAAACCGGACGCACGTGGACGGAATATTCGGATTACTTGGTCTTGAATTTCAGGAACTGCTCGTTGATGCGGCCCCAGTGCAGATTCGCGAGAAAATTGTCGATGTATTTTGCGCGGCCCGGGCCGTCCTTGTGATAATACGCATGCTCGAACACGTCACAGGCGATGAGCGGAATGCCGCCCCAGATCGCGCCGTACTGATGTTCGTCGACAAGCACGTTGAGGAGGCGGCCCGAGTAGAGCTGATCCCACACGAGCAGGCCCCAGCCGCTCAATTTTGCAGCGACAGCGGCCGCCTTGAAGTCGGCCTTCCATGCGTCGAACGAACCGAAGTTCTCCTCGATGGCTTTCAGCACGTCGGGTCCTTTGGAGGGATCGCCGTCGCCGCCGAGGTTGTTCCAGTACAGATCGTGCAGAAGCGCGCCCGAGTGGTTCCAGGTCAAGCGACGTTTGAGTTCGCCGATTTCGCTGTAGTTGCCATTTGCCGCGGAGCGGTCGGCGGTCTCGAGAGCCGCTTCGATCTTGTTGAGGAAGGTCACGTATCCTTTGTGATGCGTGTTGTAGTGCCAGTCCGACGTTTCGGGCGAGACGACATCCTTCAGCAGGGTCTTCGCTTCTTCATCCGAGTAGGGCCTGGGATTGAACTTCCATTCGTACGCCATGTGAATCCTCCGAGATATAAACGTGTGGTGTGTGAGTGTCGGTATCGTACGGAAAACGGGGTCCGTCGTGGACCCCGCCTGTGTCACACCCCGAAGGAACTCCCGCACCCGCAGGTACGGACCGCATTCGGATTGTTGAAGACAAAGCCCCTTCCGTTCAGACCGTCGGAGAAATCGAGTTCCGTGCCGCCGAGATAGAACAGGCTCTTGGCATCGATCACGAACTTGATCCCCTTCAACTCCATCACCGCATCGGTCTCACGGATTTCTCCATCGAAGCCGAGGGAGTACGAGAGCCCGGAACAGCCGCCGCCCTTCACGCCGATGCGCAGGCCGTAGGTGTCGGGAATGTTGTTGTCCTTCATGATCGACTGGATCTCGGCAGCCGCCTTTTCAGTCAGCGTGATTTCCTGGCCGGTTTCGGTGAGCATATCAGACATGGGAATTGCCTTTCAACTTGTGTGTGACTGATCGCGCAGAGCGCTCACATCATCAAACACCAATTATGCCGCGGGAGTTTCCGCCTTTTTCTCTTCCGCCTTTGGAGGATTCAGATACTCCTCCATGTGCAGGATCCACACGTTCGGTGTTGCGGGTACGAGGATGCCGGCCGTCTCGAGGGCGCGGATCACGGCTTCACCGCGCGCATCACTCTCACGCGATCCGATGTCGACCTTGTGTTTGTCGCGGTAGTAATCCCGCACCGCATACTGAAAATCGCGGTAGAACATGTTGGAACGATGGAACACCGGGTAGCCGGTTTCTTTCATGAATGCAAGGATTTCCTTCTCCTTGCCGGTGATGGGAGGGACGTTCATGCGAGGTCCGGAATGTGTGTGAGATGAACGGAATTGATCGTCAGGATTGGCGTCCGCCTGCAAGTCAGGCAGAAGCGGAAAGCACGCGGCGGAACTCATCGAGTGCGGTTTTCAGATCCGATTCGCCGCTCGGGCGACCGAAACAGATACGCAAAGTAGCGGCGGCGTCTTCGGCAAACAAACCAACGGCCGTCAACACGCGCGATGGTACGGCCTCGCCGGATGCGCAAGCGGACCCGCTCGAGATGGCGATGCCGTTCAGCGCGCGGAGCAGACGGTCAGCCCTGCGGCCCGGAAATGTCACGGATGTCGCACCGGGCAGACGCTGCACAGGATGACCGTTGATACGCACGGACGGCTCGATCTCTCGAAGGCCGGTTTCGCAGCGGTCGCGCAGCGTGCCGAGACGCGACATCTCGTCTGGAAGTAGCGCGCGAGCGAGTTCTGCGGCTCTCCCGAAACCGACGATGGCTGGAACATTCAGGGTTCCGGCGCGCAGACCTCGTTCCTGGCCCCCGCCCTCCACAATCGGATCGAGGTGTACGCGCGGCCGTCCGGGCCGTATGAACAGCGCCGCGGCGCCTTTGGGGCCGTACATCTTGTGTGCACTGAACGTCAGCAGATCCGCGCCGAGAGCCGCCACGTCGAGAGGGATCTTGCCCGCGCTTTGCGCCGCGTCTGTATGCAGAAGTACCCCGCGCGCGTGGCACAGCGCGGATATGAGCGGCAGATCCTGCACCGTTCCGATTTCGTTGTTCGCGTGCTGGATGCTGACAAGCGTCGCGGGGGCATCGAGAGCCCTCTCCAGCGCCGCCACATCGAGACGACCCGATCCGTCGTTTGGAATCGTGACAAGCTCGGCCCCGGAACGCACCAGCGCCTCGCAGGCGGCTCGAACGGAACTGTGTTCGATAGAACTCGTGATAATGCGCCCGCCCGCCTTCCCCGCGGCGGTGTACACGCCTCGAATCGCGAGATTGTTCGCCTCGGTTGCGCTTGCGGTGAAGATCACATCGCCCGGATCGGCGGCGATGAGTGAGGCAACACGATCGCGGGCACGCCGCACTGCATTGCCTGCCTCCCAGCCGTAGAAATGCGGACTTCCGGTATTGCCGAAGTTCACGGAGAAATACGGCAGCATTTCCTCGAGCACCAGCGGATCGACCGGGGTCGTGGAGAGATAATCCAGATATATGGGTGCTGTCCGGGGCATGGCTACATGTGATTGTGGAAGGAAAATACCCCCGCCGCCGGCCCTGCGCAACGCACTCCGGCCGCTTTGTTTCCCCGCCAACATTTACGTACTTTTTGTGATGATTTTTTCCGGAGAATCGTGCTGAATCTCGCCATATTCGCCTCAGGAAACGGCTCCAATTTCCGTTCCATACACCGGGCTGTCTCCGAAGGACGGCTTGCGGCGCGTATTGTGCTGCTCGTGACCGACAAGGCCACGTGTGGAGCAGTGACATTTGCGACTGCCGAGGGCATACCCACGCGGATTCTCACCTCCGAAGACCTGTCCTCACCCGCCCGCGGCGCAATTCTCCTGGAGGCAACACAACGGCACGGGGCCGATTTTATTGCCCTCTGCGGTTATCTGAAACTTCTGCCCGCCGAATTCGTGCGCGCCTTCGCGAACCGCATTCTCAACATCCACCCCGCCCTTCTGCCTGCCTTCGGCGGGAAGGGCATGTACGGGACGCGTGTCCATGTCGCCGTTCTGGAGTCGGGCGCAAAATTTTCCGGTCCGACAGTCCATCTTGTCGATGAAGAATACGACCGCGGTCCCATCGTCGCCCAGCGTGTTGTGCCCGTGCATGACGACGACACGGTGGAAACGCTCGCGGCGCGTGTCCTCACCGAAGAACATCTCCTCTATCCCGCAGTCCTGCAGGCCTTTTCGGAAGGCCGTGTGACTGTCAGCGGATCACGTACCTACATTCTGGAGCACCCTCGCACATGATTTCGACCGCGCTGCTCAGCGTTTCCGATAAAACGGGACTTCTCCCCTTCGCGCAGGCACTTGCCGGGAAAGGCATTCACCTCATCTCAACAGGCGGCACGCACGCAATGCTCGCCGGCGCCGGCGTTCCCGTGACACGCATCGACGATGTGACCGGGTTCCCGGAAATCATGGACGGACGCGTCAAAACCCTGCATCCGAAGATTCACGGCGGACTGCTCGCCCGGCGCCCCGTCGCGGAACACATGGCGCAGGCGCATGAACACGGCATCGGAATGATCGACCTCGTGGTCGTGAATCTATACCCCTTCGAAAGGACCGTCGCCTCGGGTGCGCCGCTCGAGGAGTGTATCGAACAGATCGACATCGGCGGACCGTCAATGCTCCGTTCCGCGGCAAAAAATTTCGAAAGTGTCACGGTGGTGTGTGATCCCGCCGATTATGAGAGCGTCCTGTCTGAAATTCTCCGAGACGGAGACACGGATCCCGCGACACGGGCGCGTCTTGCGCGGAAGGTGTTTGCGCGCACCGCGGCGTACGATGCCGCCATCGCAACACACCTCGAGAACTCCTCCGTCGGCGACGGCACCCTCCCCGCCACGCTGCGTTTGTTGCTTCCGCAGAGTATGCCGCTCCGCTACGGCGAGAATCCGCATCAGAGCGCAGCGTTGTACGGCGACTTCGACGGCATCTTCGAGAAGCTGCACGGCAAGGAACTGTCGTTCAACAACATCGTCGACATTCAGGCAGCCGCGTTGCTCGCCGAGGAATTCGAACATCCTGCGGCAGCGATCATCAAACACACGAATCCCTGCGGCTGCGCCATTGGTGCTTCCGTCCTCGAGGCCTATGTCGAGGCGCTTACCACCGACACTGCATCCGCCTTCGGCGGTATCGTTGCGGTGAACCGCGTGATCGACGCCCCCTTCGCCGAAAAACTCAACGAGATTTTTCTCGAGGTGCTTATCGCACCCGATTACACCGACGACGCACTCGCGCTGCTCATGCAGAAAAAGGACCGCCGGCTCCTCCGTCAGCGCGGCGCGGTGCGGGAGCGCCTGAAGTACGACATCAAAACAGTCGCCAACGGCTGCCTCTGCCAGACCGTTGATACCGCGGTCGAGGATCCCTCCACATGGAAATGTGTCACGCGCCGCGCACCAGACGCTCGCGAGCTGGCCGCACTCGCTTTCGCGTGGAAGGTTGCCAAACACGTGAAGTCCAACGCGATCGTGTACACCAATGACATTAAAACGCTCGGCGTGGGCGCGGGACAGATGTCGCGCGTCGACAGCAGCACCATCGCAGTGATGAAGGCGAAGAAGGCGGGACTCCCGCTCGACGGATCCGTCGTCGCTTCCGACGCGTTTTTCCCCTTTGCCGACGGTCTGCTCGAGGCCGTCGCCGCAGGCGCGACAGCAGTCGTGCAGCCGGGCGGCTCGGTCCGCGATCAAGAAGTGATCGACGCCGCCGACGCCCACAACATCGCGATGCTCTTTACGGGCATCCGCCATTTCAAACACTGACCGGAACACGGAAGGCCCATGGGCTTGTTTAGCGTATTCTCCAACGACATCGCCATCGATCTCGGAACAGCCAACACCCTCATCTGGGTGAAGGGCAAGGGCGTGGTTCTCAGCGAACCATCCATCGTGGCGTTCGACATCAATACAAAAAAAATCATCGCCATCGGCAACGACGCGCGCGAGATGCAGGGCAAGACGCATCGCGACCTTCAGGTGATCCGCCCGATGCGCGACGGCGTGATCGCGGACTTCGAAATCGCCGAGGGTATGCTGCGCGCCTTTATCAAGAAGATTTCGAATAGCTGGGTCCCGAGCAGGCGCATTGTCATCTCCGTGCCGAGCGGCATCACCGAGGTCGAGAAACGCGCGGTGCGCGACAGCGGCGAACACGCGGGCGCGAAGGAAGTGTACCTTGTTGCCGAACCCATGGCGGCGGCCATCGGCATCGGACTGCAAGTCGACGCACCCGTCGGCGACATGATCATCGACATCGGCGGCGGCACGACCGAAATCGCCGTGATCGCGTTGAGCGGTATTGTGCAGGAGGAATCGATCCGCATCGCGGGCGACGAACTCAACAACGCGATCATCACGCATTTCAAGAAGAATCACAATCTGCTCATCGGTGAGCGGACGGCCGAGATCATCAAGTGCGAGGTCGGATCCGCCGTGCCCCTGAAGCAGGAGCTTGCGGTACGCGTGAAGGGCCGCGACCTGGTCGGCGGTCTTCCCACCACGGTTGAAGCGTCCTCATCCGAAATTCGCGAGGCCCTCGCCGAACCGATCGGCATCATTGTCGAAGCCGTCAAAGCCACGCTCGAGCGCACGCCGCCGGAACTCGCGGCCGACATCCTCGACCGCGGCATCATGCTCACAGGCGGCGGAGCGCTGCTCAAAGGACTCGACGCGCGCATCCGTCAGGAAACCCACCTGCCTGTACACGTCGCGGAAGATCCGCTCACAGCCGTCGTGCGCGGCGCGGGCGCGATCATGGAGAACTTGCCGAAGTACAGCAAGGTCATTCTCAAGGGCAAGAAGTACTAACCGATCGGGCCGCGATGCAGCGTCTACTCCGCCTGCTCGAATCTCTGAGGGACTATCTCGTCGCCGCCGGGCTCTCGCTCGTGTCGATCGTGCTGATCGCCAACAGCGACGGCCCCCAGGTGCAGGTGCTTCGCGCGGGCGCGCTCGCCGTCTTCGCCTCGGCGCAGACACCGACGAGCTGGCTCGCGTCGCTGTTCACAGCGCGCGACGAGATACGCACCATGCGCACCATCAACATGGAGTTGATGGAGGAAGTGATGCAGCTCCGCCGCCTCAAGCAGGAAAACGACGAATTGCGTTCGATGGTGGGATTCAGCCAGCGATCACAACATCAGCTTGTTCCCGCCGAGATCGTCGGGAAAAGCACGGCGCCAGGGCAGTCGACAGTCACGCTCAACGTCGGATCCGACGACGGCGTGGCGGCGGGCATGCCTGTCGTTCATGAACGCGGGCTCGTCGGCAAAGTGATTTCAACCAGCGGCGGCTACTCGATCGTGCAACTGGCCACGAGCAAGACGTTCCGCGCAACCGCGAAGATCGCCCGCACACGTGTCGACGGGATCATCGGCTGGGAGAGCGGCGCGTCGCTGCTCCTGTTCAACGTGTTGAAAACGGCGGACGTCGTTCCAGGCGACACCATCGTGACGTCCGAGTACTCGAACACGTTTCCCGCCGAAATACCGATCGGAGTGGTCCTGTCGATCGGACCCGGCGAGCGCGGCATTTTCAGCCGCATCGACGTCAGCCCCGGTGTACAATTCGAACGGCTCGAACGAGTGTTTGTCATTCGTTACACACGCAAACCGGGTCAAGATGAACTCGAGCAGCGCGTCACGCCGAAGGAGCCGACGTGATGTCGCAGACCGTCCGCGAGATACTCCGCGCTTCCGCCCTTCTGCTCGGTCTGATCCTGCTGCAGGTCCTCTTCGCGCGGTACCTCTCCATCGGCGGCGTTGCTCCTGACCTGCCGCTCGTGGGATTGATCTTCATTGCCCACCGGCTGGGCCGTCTTCCCGCGACAGCATTGGGCTTCGGCGCGGGCCTGATCATGGACCTTGCCTCGGGCGAAGTGGTCGGCATACTCGCGCTCGCAAAAACCCTGACGGGCTTCGGCGCGGGCATCCTGTACGATCCGGAGCGCAGTGAACCGTTTGGACGCCTGCCGCGCTTCATGACGCGTACGGCCGGCCTGGTCTTTTTCCATCAGATCCTGTCCCTCCTGCTGTATTTCCGCACACTCGACACCGATGTGCTGCTGGCGATAGTGCAACACGGTTTCGGCGGCGCCGTGTACACGGCCGTCATCGTACTTATCGTAGTGCTTATCCTGTCGCGGCAGAGCCGTCGCGTCGACATGCAGAAGGCCGTCAATGGATAGCGAGCACTTCTCCTCGTCGCGCCGGGGCATCGTCATCTACGGCATTTTCCTCGCTGGGTTCGCGCTGCTGGGCTACCGGCTGTACCATCTGCAGTTCGTGGAATACGACGCATTCCGCGAACACGCTGCACGCAACTCGCTCCGCCGCATCGCGCGGGAACCGATGCGCGGCCTTATATACGACCGTGAGATGAAGGTGGTGGTGGACAACAATCCGTCGTACACACTCACCGTCACACCGTTCGAGTTCTCGTGGAGCAGCCTTCCCCTCCTGAGCCGCCTCTTCGCCCTCGATTCAAATCTCGTGCGGTACCGCATCTCAAAATCGACACGGAACGCGTTCGAACCCGTCAAGATTGCGCGCGACATCACCTTCGAACAATTGGCGCTGCTCGAGGAAAATCGCGCCGCGCTGCCGGGAGTGAGTTATCTGGTCGAGAGCCGGCGCGAGTACAAGATGCAGGCGCGCATGGCGCATCTCATCGGGTACACAAAGGAAATTTCGCAGAAGCTGCTCGAGAAGAAGGGCCCGTATTATCAACCCGGCGACATCGTCGGATACAGCGGACTCGAGGCCTACTACGAGGATGTGCTGCGCGGTGTGAAGGGCTACGGGTACTACACAGTCGACAGCCGCGGCAAGGTGGTGGAGAGTTTCGAGAACGGACGTTCCGACGAGGCGGCCACGGAAGGATCCGACATCGTGCTGTCGCTCGACATGAAGTTGCAGGATTACGCCGAGCGCCTGCTGCGCGGGCGTCGAGGATCCATCGTCGCACTCGATCCGAGCAACGGCGAGATCCTGGCATTTGCAAGCAGCCCCGATTACGATCTCAAGGATTTGTCCGGCAGAATTTCCTCCGATCTCTGGCGCAACCTCAATGAGGACGAGGGCCATCCGTTATACAACCGTTGTTCGATGGCCGCCTATCCCCCCGGCTCCACGTTCAAAATGCTGCTCGCCGTCGCGGCTCTGCAGGAAGGCATCATCGATGAGAAGACCACCATCCCCTGCCCGGGCTCTTACACCCTTGCGGGCGTGACCTTCAAATGCCACGGCGCGCACGGAAACATCTCGGTCATCCCCGCCATCGAATACTCGTGCAACGTGTTCTTCTACAAGCTCATCTTCAAGCTCGGTTTCGACGCGTGGTCGCGCTACGGAGCGATGTTTCACTTCGGGAGGAAGACCGGCATGGACATCGCGTCGGAAAGTCCCGGCGTGCTGCCAAGCGAGGCGTATTACAACCGCCGATACGGTAAGCGATGGAACAAGGGGTATCTAGTGAGTCTGGGCATCGGCCAGGGAGAGGTGAACACGACACCGTTGCAGATGGCCGCCTATACTGCGACCATCGCGAACGGCGGCACCTACTTCCGTCCCCATGTCGTGCGCGCCATCATCGACAGGACGGCGGGAGGAAAAAAGATGGTGCCGGTGCCGCGCGAGAAGCTGCCCATCGCCGATCACGTGTGGAGTACGGTGCGGTATGGAATGTTCCGCGCGGTGAACGGGAACGGCACGGGATACGCGGCACGCATCGGCGGCGCTCAGGCGGCGGGCAAGACAGGCACCGCGCAAAATCCTCACGGCCGCGACCACGCATGGTTTGTGGGATTCGCCCCGTACAAAAATCCAAAGGTTGCCGTGGCCGTCATCATCGAGAACGGCGGCTGGGGTGGTGATGCGGCGGCGCCGGTCGCAGGATCCATCATGCGGTACGCGCTGTTCGGACCAGGCGCCGGAACCGCGGGAGGCGACAGTCTGCGCGTCGCAACTCCGGACGAGCGGCGCCCCAAAGTCGTTCCCCACCTGGCGGACTGATGCCGAGAAGTATGACCGACAGATCCGGCGGAGGTGTCGACTACCTTCTGATCGCGGCCGTCGCGGTGCTGCTGGCGCTCGGCCTCGTGTCGATGTACAGCGCGACACACGGGACGGAAGTCTTCGTGCGTTTCCAGAAACAGATTGTATGGGCGGTGCTCGGCATACTTCTGTTTGTTGTCGTGCTGCTCTCGCCGGCACGATTCTTCCATTACAGCGCGTACATCATCTACGCCGTCGCGCTGGTACCGCTTCTTCTTGTTCTGCCCTTCGGGAAAGTGGTGTCGGGGAACGCCGGCTGGTTCGGTGTCGCCGGATTCGGAATACAGCCGTCCGAATTTGCCAAGGTCGCGACCGTGATTGCGCTGGCCCGCTTCGTCTCAGACAGCACCACCTCGCTACGCTCGTTTCGTGATCTCGGTATCGCCTTCGCCATCGTGTTTGTTCCCTGGCTGCTGATTTTTATTCAGCCGGATTTCGGAACCGGCCTCGTGTACTGGGCGTTCTTCCTCGTGATGATATTCTGGGCGGGAGCCGATCTTGTCATTCTATTGGCCTTTGTGTCCCCGGTCATCGCCGCGGTGCTCTCCATCTTCGATCTGTGGATGTTCCTCGCGTTCACGATGGTTCTCTCGGTTGTGTTCTACCTTCTGCGCCGAAATATCGGCGTGGCGCTGCTCTTTCTTGTGCTGAACCTCTCGGTTGGCTTCACGGTGCAGTACTTCTACGACCGTCTTCCAGAATACCAGAAGGCGCGTATCGCCGTGTTCCTCGATCCCTCGCGCTCGCCGACCTCGGCCGGCTACAACGTGATGCAGGCGAAGGTGGCAGTGGGATCGGGTGGTTTGACCGGCAAGGGCTACCTGCAGGGAACGCAGACACAGTTGCGGTTCGTCCCCGAACAGTGGACCGACTTTATTTTCTGCGTCCCGGCGGAGGAGTTCGGTTTTATCGGCGCCATCGTCATCCTCTGTCTTTTCGGATTTGTCCTTCACAGGGGGTGGCGAATCGCGCGCGACGCGCCCTTCCGCTTCTCGAGCGCGATGGCCATCGGTATCACGACAGTCTTTTTTGTGCATGTGTTCGTGAACGTCGGCATGTCGCTCGGGCTGCTTCCCGTCATCGGCATTCCCCTGCCGTTCATGAGTTACGGCGGATCCTTCCTCATGACCACGATGATCGCCGCAGCGTTGCTTGTCCACACGGCACTCTACAACACCCGCGGCGAATAGCACCGTTCACGATATTCTTGTCCTCTATCGCATCTTTTTTTTCACCCGCCCGAGCGGTACTTTTGTAAGGATAGAACGGATCATGCCGCACGGCGGCATTCCCACGCGCACATTCCATCCGCACCTCCACTCACCAACACCTTGCGTGGCACATCCCCGCGAGCGTTCCACCGGAGCACACCTCATGTCTGAACAACCACTCACGCTGCAGGATCTCACCAGCGACATGCCCGCGCAACCCGCGTCGGCCTCTCGCATCGAATCGGTGGGCATCATCGGTGGCGGCGTCATGGGCCGCGGCATCGCCCAGACCCTCTCGACGCACGGCCTGAACGTCCTCATCGTCGAAAAAGATTCCGAACGGCTGCAGGCCTGTCTCGACGGCCTCTCCGAGAACATGGACCGCGAAATACAGCGCTGGGCCATGACAACCGGCGAGAAACGCGCCATCCTCTCGCGCATCAAGGTCACCACCGACATCAACGAAATGGCGCATGTCGACTTTGCAATGGAAGCGGTCGACGAGGGCTTCGAATTAAAACGCGACGTGCTGCTGAAGCTCGATCGCGTGGCGGCACCCGGCGCGATCATCGCCTCGAACACATCGACGCTCAGTCTCACGAAGATGGTCCGCGGCGCGGTGCACCCGGGAAAAATCATCGGCCTGCACTTCTCGAATCCCGTGCCGAAAACGCCGCTCTGTGAGATCATCCGCGGCTTCCATACAACGGAAGACACCTTCCGCAAGACCAAGGACTTCATACGCTCGATCGGCAAGACGCCTGTGGAAGTGTACGAGTATCCCGGATTCATCACCACGCGCACCATCATCCCCATGTTGAACGAGGCGATGTACATCCTGATGGAAGGAGTCGCGTCGGCCGAGGACATCGACACCGCCATGCGCCTCGGTTTCAATTTTCAGATGGGTCCGCTTGAACTTGCCGATTCGATGGGTCTCGAGGAGTTGCTCGCGATGATGGAATCGATGTTCCACGAGTTCGGTGAAGCGAAGTACCGTCCCTGTCCGCTGCTGCGCCGACTTGTGCGGGAGCAGAAATTCGGAAAGAAAAGCGGCGAGGGATTCTTCCTGTATGACGAATCCGGCAACCGCATCAAAGAGGAGGCATCCAAATGAACATCCTCGTCGTCAATTGCGGAAGCTCCTCGATAAAGTACCAGTTCATCGAAGCAGAATCGCGCACCACGATGGCGCGCGGTCTCGTCGAACGCATCGGCATGAGCGGCGCGGTGCTCACAAACACGCGCTACGACAGCGACACGATCAAGCTGACGGGTGACATCCTCGACCATGGCATTGCCATCGAATACGTGCTGGCGGTGCTTCTGAGCAAGAATCACGGTGTTATCAAGGACCGCTCCGAGATACACGCCGTCGGGCATCGTGTCGTGCACGGCGCGGAAGACTTCGCCGGTTCCGTGCTGATCACCGACCAGGTCATGCAGTCGCTTCGCGACAACATCGAACTTGCGCCGCTTCACAATCCGCATAACATCCGCGGCATCGTCGCATGCAAGCAGCATCTACCCAGCGTGCCCCAGGTGGGCGTGTTCGACACCGCCTTCCATCAGTCCATGGAGCCGAAGTCCTTCCTGTACGGCATTCCGTACGTGTTCTATCAGAAGTACAAGATCCGCCGCTACGGATTCCACGGCACATCACACTTCTTCGTGGCGAACCGCATGGCGGAGTTGCTCGACAAACCCATCGAGGATCTGCGCATCATCACCTGCCATCTTGGCAACGGCTGCAGCATGGCCGCGGTGAAACACGGACAGTCGATGGACACAACGATGGGCTTCACGCCTCTCGAGGGATTGCTCATGGGCACCCGCTCGGGCGACCTCGATCCGCAGTTGATCCTGTACATCATGGGCAAGGAGGGCCTGACGCTTTCGGAGGCGACCACCCTGCTCAACAAACACAGCGGTCTCATCGGTATCTCGGGCGAGAGCAGCGACATGCGCGAAATCGAGAACGCCATGGTGAAGGGTTCGGCAAAATCAAAAATCGCGTTTGATCTGTTCTGCTTCCGCGTGAAGAAATACATCGGCGCGTACGCCGCAGCGATGGGTGGAGTCGACGCGGTCGTGTTCACCGGCGGCATCGGTGAGAACAGCGTCCGCGTGCGTGACGCCGTGTGTTCGTCCATGGATTTCATCGGCATCGACTTCGATCCCGCGCTCAACGCGGAGGGTCCGAAGGAGCGCATCGTGACACGGCCGGGGTCCCGCGCCGTTGTGGGTGTGATTCCGACCAACGAGGAACTCGTGATTGCACTCGACACCATGGCCATCGTAAACGGGCAGACGCCCCCGACGATGAAAAACATGGTGAAGAACCGGGACCTCGAGCCCCTGTCCTGACGCATCCAATCCGACATGCGCGCGCCCGCACCGCAGTTTTTGTATCCCGCGTTGCGGGCGCGTCCTGTCCGGCGCATACTCATCGTCAAGCTGCGCGCCATCGGCGACGTCCTTTTGTCGACGGTAGTTCTGCGCTCTGTCCGCGCGGCCTTTCCCGACGCGGAGATCGACTACCTGACGGAGGCGCCCGCGCGCGACATCGTCGAGGGGCATCCTGCACTGACTCGGACGCTCATCTTCGATCCGCGGCACGACAGTTTTCTTTCGCTCCTTCGGCAGATATATCGCGCGCGTTACGATCTGGTTTTCGATCTCTTCTGCAATCCCCGCTCGGCACAGATCACCTTCGCGACGCGCGCGCCGGTGCGAGTCGGGTATCCCTTCCGTGGTCGGGCATACGCCTACACCGTCCATGTTCCGGTGCGGTCCGACCGCGTGCACAACACAGAGTTCAATCTCGACGCGCTCGCCGTCCTGCAGATCCCCATTACCGACCGCGCGTTGTCGTTTGCGATCACACCGGATGCCGACCGCTGGGCGGCGGGTCTGCTTGCTCCCTACAGGGCGGAGGGAAAAATGCTTGTCGCCCTGAACCCGAGCGGCACCTGGGAATCGAAGCGCTGGGGACTCGATCATTACGCCGGCCTGGGGGACGCTCTGGCGGCGCGATATAACGCCGTGCCTGTGATTGTATGGGGTCCCGGTGAACACGACGACGCTCTGCGCGTGGCCTCACTCATGCAGGCACCCGCGCTTGTTCCTCCGAAGACGACCCTCAAACAACTGGGGGCGCTGCTCGCGCGCTGCGACGGCATGGTTTCGAACGACACGTCGCCCATGCATCTTGGCGCGGCTGTGGGCATTCCTGTGCTCGGCGTGCACGGTCCGACCAATCCGCATCTGCAAGGACCGTTTAATGCCCTCAGCGCGTGGGTGCGCAATGAAAAACTCGAATGTCTTGCATGTAATTACACGGAGTGCCCCATCGGCAACATGTGTATGACGGAACTCTCCGTCGACACCGTGCTTGCGGCCTTCGATTCCATGCTCGAGAGAGCACGGCATATCCGTGCAGGCGGCGGTGCGGCGCTTTGATTCCACACACAAATCCGCTAGCATCGGTCAGGCAACCATCTCACATCCCGACAGAGCAATGAAACATTCGGCCATAGTCCGCCGCCTCACGCGCGGGCGCATCGTGCTCGCCGCGACTACCCTCCTTCTTGCCTTTATTGTTGCGGCCTGCGACGAGGACACCCCCACCGAAACGCCATGGGTTAAAACCGTCATCACGCAGCCGTTGGCCGGAGAGGTCATCAGCGACTCGACCGTGCGTATCATCGCTTCGGTGACACGCAACTGCGGATGTCTCGCGCAGGCGGAGTTCTGGATCGACGGCAACCACCTGTTCACGGATTTTCTCGCGGACTACTCCTACGACTGGGACGTGCGCGGGCTCAGCGGCGAACATCTGATCGTTGTGCGCGGCATAGTGCCGGGGAAGGCCGAAGACAGCGACTCGCTCCGAATAACGCTCCGATGACGGCCGATCTGCACACAGGCCACAGTCCACACAGCATATGAAATCGGCAGAGGAACACGCCGCGGCCGACGCCCTGATGCGTCGCGAAAAAAACTTTGTCGCGATGACGTCCGTGATCGCGGCAATAGCCCTGACCGGCGGAAAACTGGCAGTCGGCTTGATGACCAATTCCCTCGGCATCCTTTCCGAAGCGGCGCACTCCGGACTTGATCTCGTCGCAGCGGCCATCACATGGATCGCCGTGCGCGCCGCGGATCGACCGCCGGACGAGGATCACAATTTCGGGCACGGGAAGATCGAGAATCTTTCCGCACTCGTTGAAACGCTGCTGCTCCTGCTCACCTGTGTGTGGATATTGTACGAAGCGGCCGACCGCCTGCTCGGAGGCGGACATCCGGTCGAAGTGACTTACTGGTCGTTCATCGTCATCATCGTGTCGATCGTGATCGACTTCAGCCGCTCCCGCGCACTCTCGCGCGTGGCGCGGAAGTATCACAGCCAGGCCCTCGAGGCCGATGCGCTGCATTTTCAGACGGACATCTACAGTTCGTTTGTGGTGCTGATCGGACTCGTGAGCGTGCTCCTCGGATACCCGGCGGCAGATGCCATCGCCGCCCTGCTCGTCGCGGCCATCGTAATCTGGATCAGCCTGCAGCTCGGGAAACGCACCATCGATGTGCTCCTCGACCGGGTTCCCGCCGGCATGCAGGCCACACTGACGGATGGCATTCGCGGCGTTGACGGCGTGCGCGACGTGCGCTCTCTGCGGCTCCGTCAGAGCGGTGCGCGCACTTTCATCGACACGGTGGTAGGAATCGATCGGCGGAACACCTTCGACGACGTGCACCGCATCATGGACGACGTGGAGGCGCGTATCGCCGAACTGGTTCCGCGTTCCGACGCGATTGTCCATGCCGAGCCGGCCATACACGAGAACGAGGCCGTGCAGGACAGCGTCGCCTGGCTCGTACAGCGCCACGGCGTACGCGCGCACAACATCCTCGTGCTGCGCGCCGACGAGCGACTGCACATCGAACTCGATGTCGAGTATCCGTTCGGGACCGATTTCGACAAGGCCCACGCGCTCGCAAGCGTAATCGAGAGGGATATTCTCGAGGCCATTCCCCGTGTCGAGGACGTGCGCGTCCACCTCGAAATGGAGGCGGGCGGTATCATCGAGGCCGATGATATCACTGGCGCCGAGCCGGATCTTGTCGGAAAAATCACCGCCGTTGCTAAGGCCGACACCGAGGTGCTCGGCTGCAGCGACATACGATGTTACCGCACACATCGCGGCATCAAGGTGGCACTCTCCTGCGTGTGTCCGTCAGCGCTTTCGCTGCAGCACATGCACGACGTGGTCAACCGGGTCGAGACGGCTGTCAGTGCCTGTGATCCGCGCATCGTGAAGGTGTTCATCCACGCGGAGCCGGGTCAATCCTGAGGCGCAAGCCTCCTGTAGCCACCGCGGTGGTAGACGAGCGGGCGCGCGTCCTCGTGCATCAAGTGGAGCGCGGTGACCCTGCCGATGAAGATCGTGTGGTCGCCTGCGTCGCGGCTGTCCACGATTTCCGTGTCGAGATACGCGATGGCTCCCTCGACGACGGGATTGCCGAGCGGAGACGCCTCGGTCTGCACGAGCGTGAAACGTTGATTGTTCGGGGCGCCTGCGAAAACGGTGGAGACGGACTCCTGTCCCTCCGCAAGAATACTGACGGTGTACGCCCCGGCCTGGCTGATAACCTCGTGCGCCGTGGTGTTGCGGGTGATGCAGATAAGCACCATCAGTGGATCGAGCGAGACGGATGTGAAACTGTTCACCGTCAGACCGACCGCGTCACCGTTGCAGCGCGCGGTGACAACACACACACCTGTCGGGAAATGGCTCATTACTTTTTTGAACTGTCGTATGGAATCGGACATGGCTGTACCTCGACAGTGTAACACTCGCCGTCGCCCATTGGTTCAACACGCGTCTCCCACACGCGGAAAGACAAGGCGGAGGGCCCCCGCGGGGCCCTCCAACCATGCGAACTATATGTCGAACTTTATTCCCTGCGCGAGCGGGAGTGTTGTGCCGAAGTTGATCGTGTTTGTCTGCCTGCGCATATAGGCCTTCCACGAGTCGGAACCGGACTCGCGGCCGCCGCCCGTTTCCTTTTCGCCTCCGAAGGCGCCGCCGATTTCGGCACCGGATGTTCCGATGTTGACGTTGGCGATGCCGCAATCGGATCCGCGGCACGAAAGGAATTCCTCCGCCTCGCGGAGATTGAGCGTGAAGATCGCCGACGAAAGACCCTGCACGACATCGTTCTGTATGCCGATCGCGTTGCGCACATCACCGGAATACTTGAGCAGGTACAGGATCGGCGCGAAGGTCTCCTCCTGCACGATCGCGTAGCTGTTCTCGGCCTCCATGATGGCCGGGCGCACATAACAGCCCGATTCGTAACCCGGACCTGACAGCACCTCTCCCCCGCTCAACAGTGTGGCGCCCTCGTTCTTCGCCGACTCGATGGCCGCGGTAAACATGCCCACGGCTGCGGTGTCGATGAGGGGTCCGACATGATTCGATGCATCGAGCGGATTGCCGATACGTAGGGCGCGGTAGGCGTTGACGAGCGCGTCCTTCACGCGGTCGTAAAT
Source organism: Ignavibacteriota bacterium (assembly GCA_016218045.1). Taxonomy (NCBI): domain Bacteria; kingdom Pseudomonadati; phylum Ignavibacteriota; species Ignavibacteriota bacterium. The sequence continues at coordinate 43,585 of JACRFB010000052.1, read as the reverse complement.
GGATTCGTGTACAATGAGGCGCCGGGTGCTGGTGCAGCGCTGGCCGGCCGTACCTACTGCACCGAACACCACTGCAGGGACGGCGAGAGCAAGGTCGGCGTCCGGTGTGAGAATGATCGCGTTGTTTCCGCCCAGCTCGAGGATGGCGCGGCCGAAGCGGCGGGCAATGGCCTCGGCGGCATGACGGCCGACCGACGTGGATCCGGTGACGGAGACCAGCGGCACGCGCGAATCGTTCAACATTTTTTCGCCGATGGTGGAGCCCTTGCCGATGATCAGCGAGAAGATGCCCTCGGGAAGGTTGTTCTCCGCGAGGACTTCGGCCACAATATTCTGGCACGCGATCGCGGTAAGCGGCACCTTCGACGAAGGTTTCCAGAGGTTCACGTCGCCGCACACGGCTGCGAGCATCGCATTCCACGACCACACGGCGACCGGGAAATTGAAGGCCGAGACCGTGGCCACAATGCCGAGCGGGTGGTACTGGTCGTACATGCGGTGATCGGGACGCTCGGAATGCATCGTGAAGCCATAGAGCTGCCGCGATTGCCCCACGGCGAAATCGCAGATGTCGATCATCTCCTGCACCTCGCCGAGGCCCTCCTGCAGCGACTTGCCCATCTCGAGCGAGACGAGCGTCCCGAGCGGCTCCTTGAATGCGCGCAGGCGGTTGCCGATCTGTCGCACGATCTCTCCGCGTTTCGGCGCGGGAATGTCGCGCCACATGCGGAAGGCCGCCGTTGCCGTCGCGACTATGTGTTCGTAGTCCGCCTCCGAGGCCTGGTATACCGACGCGATGTATTCGCCCGTCGCGGGCGAGCTGATGCGCAGTTCACCCTGGCCGCTGCTTGCAAGCCACAGACGTCCAGTCGATGCGCCGGGATTTTTGTCTTTGATACCGAGTGTTTCGAGAAGGTTCATGGGTGCTCCGTTCTAAGGATAAAACGCTCTTGAATACGTTGTATTGGGAATCAGCCGAGTGTCGCGATCGAGGACCGGAGAATGTCGAGGCCCTCGTCGAGAGTCGCCGCGTCGATATTCAGCGCGGGCCTGAAGCGCAACGCGCTCTCGCCGCAGCCCAGAATGATGAGACCGCGGTTGTAACAGTCGTTACGCACCGCATCGCGCATGTCAGGGGTCGCGAAGTCGATGGCGCAGAACAGGCCGCGTCCGCGGGCGTTCGACAGATACTGCGGGAATTCCGCCTGCAGTTCGTGCAGACGGCCGAGCAGATAGCGCCCGCAGGTGTCGGCATTCTCCACGAGCCGGTCGCTCTCGATAATCTCGAGATACTTGCGCGCGCGCACCATGTCAACGAGATTTCCGCCCCAGGTGGAATTGATGCGGCTCGATACGCGGAACACGTTGGTCGGCACTTCGTCGATACGCTTCCCCGCGAGGATGCCGCAGACCTGCATCTTCTTGCCGAACACCAGAATGTCGGGTTCGACAAAATACTCGTGCGCCCACATGCGGCCCGTGATGCCGATGCCCGTCTGCACTTCGTCGAAGATGAGCAAGGCCTCGTTCTCGTCGGCGAGCACGCGCAGGGCCTGAAGGAATTCCGGCCGGAAGTGATTATCGCCGCCTTCGCCCTGTATGGGTTCGATGATGATGGCCGCGATGTCGCGGGGATGCGCGGTGAACGCGGCTTTGATCTGCGAAAGCGACTGCTTCTCGAGTTCGATGACGGCGGTCAGGTTCTCGTTCTCCAGCGGAAATCGTATGGCCGGATTCGACACGCGCGGCCAGTCACGGAACTTCGGATAATGCCGGATCTTCGTCGGATCCGTGTTTGTGAGCGACATCGTGTATCCCGAACGGCCATGGAAGGCCTGCAGGAAATGCAGAATCATATGACCGCGCTCATCGGTGATGCCGCGCGCAAAGTTCTTCTGCACCTTCCAGTCGAAGGCGGTCTTCAGCGCGTTTTCCACAGCGAGCGCGCCGCCTTCAACAAAAAACGCGTGCTGCAGTGCCTGTGGAATCGCGACACGCGAGAAGGTGTCCACAAAGCTCGCCATCTCGACGGTGTACACGTCGGAGTTGGACGGCTTGTTTATCGCCGCGTGAAGTATCTCATCGCGGAAGGCCTCGGTGAGCATGGCGGGGTGGTTCAGCCCCACGGGCGACGAGGCAAAAAACGTGAAAAAGTCGAGGTACTCGCGCCCTGTCACGGCGTCGCGGATGCGCGAGCCGGAGCTGTTCTGTAAATCGACCACAATGTCGAAGCCGTCGACAAGCAGATGGCGACGAAGGCTGTTGTGGACGTCGGACGGCGCGATGTAAGAAGCGGGAGCGGTGCGGATGTCAGGCGCGTCGGCCTGGTTGGAATGAATCATGACGTTCTCCTGAATGAAGCAAATGACCGTGAATCGAAAGACGGTTGCCGGGGAGGAACGTCGTGGATGGGAGCGCGCCCGAATATTTCACGAACAGAACATCAGCACGGCGGCTGTTCGCCGATGCTGCCTTGTTCTGTCCGTAAATGCGTTTCATCGTGATATTTTTATAAAGTCGATTAAGATCGTGAAATCACTCTCATATTCCAAGCCGCTCGAAAATCGTGTCCACATGGCGCAGGCCGGCCTGCACGTCGAAGCAGGCGTCGAGTTCTGCCTCGGTGAGGAGAGCCGTCACGGACGGATCCGCGGCGAGGAGGTCGCGCAGCTCCACCCTCTCCCGCCAGACGCGCATGGCGGCGTCCTGTACGATACGGTAGGCGTCCTCGCGCAGCATGCCCTTGCGTGTCAGTGCGAGCAATGCCTGCTGCGAAAAGATAAGCCCGTGTGTGGATGTGAGATTGCGCATCATGTTGTCGGGATAGATGAACATTTTCTCGAGTATGCCGCGCATCTTTTCGATCATGTAGTCGAGCGTGATCGTTGCGTCGGGGAGGATGACACGTTCCACGGACGAATGCGTGATATCGCGTTCGTGCCAGAGCGACTGATCCTCGAAGCCGGCCAGAGCGTATCCGCGCATGACACGTGACAAACCCGCAACACGTTCGCAGGTGATGGGATTGCGCTTGTGCGGCATCGCGCTACTGCCCTTCTGTCCCGCGGCGAAATACTCCTCCGCCTCCAGCACCTCGGTCTTCTGCAGGTGTCGGATCTCGGTGGCGAACTTTTCGAGTGATCCGGCGATGATGGCCAGCGTCGAAAGAAATTCCGCATGCCGGTCGCGCTGAAGGATCTGCGTCGAGATGGGCGCCGGGACCAGCGACATCTTCTCGCAGACGTATCGTTCGACGAAGGGATCGATGTGCGCATACGTGCCGACAGCGCCCGAGATCTTGCCCACCGAAACCGCCTCGATGGCCCGGTCGAGCCGCGCAAGATCGCGCTTCACTTCCTCGTGCCAGAGGGCGAGCTTGAGGCCGAATGTCATGGGCTCGGCGTGAATGCCGTGTGTGCGCCCGATCATCACCGAATCCTTGTGTTCACGCGCCCGCGCCGCGAGCACGGGCAGCAGACCGGCGAGTCCGTCGCGCAGGAGCAGTCCCGCGCGCCGCGTCAGGGAACTCAACGAGGTGTCGACAACATCCGACGATGTCATGCCAAGATGGATGAAACGCGAATTCTCGCCGACGTTTTCCGCGACGTTGGTCAGGAATGCGATGACGTCGTGATTGAGGGTGCGCTCGAGTTCGTTGATGCGTTCGACGGTGAAGGCGGCCCGCTGGCGGATCACGGGAATCGCCTCGCGCGGGACAAGGCCGAGTTCGGCCTGCGCCTCGCAGGCATAGATTTCCACGTCGAGCCATGTGCGGAATTTTGCGTCGTCAGTCCAGAGCGCGCCCATCTCGGGGCGCGTGTAACGTGCGATCATGGGATTATTTCGCCTTGAGTTCGAGATCGATGGAAAGTTGTTTACGGTCGCGCAGTACCTGAAGCCGGATCACATCGCCGACCTTTGAATAGCGGACGAGTCCCTCGAGATTGTCGATCGCCATCACCGGCTCGTCGTTTGCGCGCACGATGATGTCGGCCACTTCGAGTCCGGCCGCCTGTGCCGCGCCGCGCCTGTCGATGTCGGTCACGATCACTCCCTCGACGCGATCGAGCTTGTATGCGCGCGCCACGGCTGAATTCACGGGCTGTACACGGAAGCCGGGATAAAACTCGCGGTTCACCTTGCCGTCCTTGCGCAGTATTTCGACGATCTCCTTCACACGATTGATGGGCAGCGCAAAGCCGAGACCGACACTCCCCTGATTCGGTGTGTAAATCACGGTATTAATGCCGATGACCTCGCCGAGTCCGTTCACCAGCGGTCCGCCACTGTTCCCGCTGTTAATGGCCGCATCGGTCTGCAACATGTTCCGGTAGACGCGGCCTTCGCGCTGTTCGAGATACACGTGTGTTGCGCTGATGACGCCGACGGTCACTGTCGGTTTCGCGCTCGAGGAAAAGAGGCCGAAAGGATTCCCGAAGGCGATCGCCCATTCGCCCACTATCACATCGTCCGAATTGCCGAGACGCAGGTATGGCAGATCCGAGGCGTCCTGTATCTTGATCAGGCACACATCTGTGACCGGATCCGTGCCGATGAGCTTCGCGGGACGTTTCTCCCCGTTTGTCAGCGTCACCGTGATTTGATCGGCACTCCCTGCCACATGGTCGTTCGTCACAATGTATCCATCGCTGGAGATCAGAAAGCCGCTACCGAGCGACGGGACGTTTTCGCGGTACACGCGGTCGCCGTAGAAGAAGCGCCAGAATGGATCCTGCTGACGATACTCGCGCACTTCTGTGACGTTGATGCCCACAACCGCGGGGCTGCATGTCTCTATCGCGCGGGTCAGCGCGTTGCGTCGCGAATCGTCCACACCTGCGGCAAGCGCACGGTCCGTTGTACCGCTGATTTCGTGTGAAGGTGCTGTGTCGCCGCGCCGCGCCATCTGCGCGCACGCAAGTGCGGTGACGCTGAAAAAGAGCAGCGCCGTCAGGGGCGCCATTCGTGTGTTGATCATCTACTGCTCCGGAATGGTGATTCTCTGCGCGCTCAGCGCTGCACTCCTTTAAGCCGAAGATCGGAGCAGAACGCGAAGCGGCGCGATGTGTCGAAGAAAAATAACACAGCAGAGCGTGAAAGCCGCTATGCTCCGCACCGCTGGAGCCACTCCCGCATAGGTCGAAAAATAATCGCTGAATGCCGGGAGCAGCAGCACACCAAACGGGGCGAGCACCGTGGCGGCGATATTTCCCACATGGACGTTGCGCGAAAAAATTCGTGAGAGCAGCCACACGCCGACCCAGAAAATCAGAAAGGAGGCGTCAAATACGAGTGTGCCTCCCGCAGCGGACGCCAGTCCGCGTCCACCTTTGAATCCTATCCACGGCGAGTAGTTGTGCCCGATAACGGTTCCGAGCAGGGCCGTCACTGCGAGCACATAGTCGCCGTGTAACACCCATTGCACAACGAGAACGGGCAACGCGCCCTTCAGGAGATCGAGGCCGAGGACGGCGATTCCGATGCTCCGCGACCGTGAGACCTCGAAGGCGTTGAGCGCGCCGATGTTTCCGCTCCCCTCGCGCCGCAGGTCCAAACCACGACGACGCATCATAAGATACGCCGTCGGGATGGAGCCAATGAGGAAAGATGCCGCCGCTACTGCGGCCGTCGGAAGAAAACCGTCCATCTATCGCGTGTGGACAAAACGCGTGACGGCGCGTTGATCACCCGCGGTGAGAGTGCACATGTACACGCCCGCCGGAAGGTTCGACAGATCGAGCCGCGCAACATGGCGTCCGCTGACGAGCACTCCTCGCTCCTGCGTGAATATCTCCTCTCCGAGTACATTGCGGAGCACGAGTGTGACTTCACGCGCTTCGGGCAGATCGAATTGCAGCAGACCGCTTTCGCGCGCCGGCTGCGGGGTTACTCCGAGCAGCGTGAACGACGCGGGAGCGCCAGCAACGGCCACTGCCGGTGAATAGGATTCGGTTCCGTCGAAGTCGATCTGACGCAGACGCACAAAGGCAACCGCGCCGTGTGTCTCGTCGAAGGAGTACGTGTAGGCGGCTTCCGTGTGTGACGTGCCTCGCCCGGGTACAAAGCCCTCACGCTGCCACACCGTGCCGTTTTCCTGCAGTGCCTCGACATCAAATCCACTGTTGCGCAGTTCCGACGCGGTTCGCCATGCAACATGGACGGCGCCATCGCGGCGGGTCGCGGAGACCGACAGGAACTCGACGGGGATGTTGACGGCGTGCAGGATTTCGAAATCGTCCACCGCGGCTTCCACGAGAGACTGCGGATCGTCGTCGCGCGCGACAAAGCGCACACGCACGGCGTTGGTGGGGGTGATATAGTCGCCCACGATGATCACGTTCTCGGACCAGACGTTGAACGAGGTAGTGGTGTTCTCGACCCGCGCCCACGTCGCGCCGTTGTCGCTCGAGATTTCCACCACCCACGGATCGCCACCCGGATTTGCGCCCATGTTATTCGAGAACCAGCGGTAATATCGGATGACGGGAACGTTCAGGTTTGTGAGATCGAGAGTCGGCGACAGCAGTGTTGTTTCTCCATCGTCCACATCCTGTTCGCCCAGGTCGCCGCCGATGGTGCCGTTGCCGGTGACCCAGCACTTGGTGCCTGTCGCGGAGTTGTCGTCTTCGGGCTGCACCTGCGTGCTGTTGTACACCGTGCCAACCGGATCAGCCATGATCCACTTCCCTGTCATCGCCTGATCACCCGAAATGTGTCCCTGCCAGCCGTTCGCGTTCTCGAAATTGTAGTAGCTGACGCGGGTGAATCCCACAAGGATCTGATACGGCGCCGCCGCACCGGCCGACGGAGAGGTTATTTCCGAGCCCCACGATTCCTCGGCCTCGAGGTAGTACTCGATCACGCTGCCGTCGGGCTGTCCGGGGATGCTGCCGGCCCATACCGACGTGCCGTTGCTGTTGCCGCTGGTCTTGCTCAGACCCGCGCTGCTCCACGTGCTGGTGCCATGCTGACGGTACCAGACGGTGACGGTTGATGTCGAGATCTGTGAAAGGGCCGAAGTGACGCTTGCCGTCACAGGGATGTCGGTGCTGCCGGATGCGCCGGAAATTTTTGTATGGGTGATCGTCAGCATGCCCGAAGGGATTCCGTGTTTTGCCCATGCGGGCACAATGCTGCTCGCGTTCGGCGTCCCGTTTGCCAAGTTGCCGTCGTTGTCGTCGGCCTTGAGGACTTCCAGAAAATACTTCGTGAAGGCCTTGCCGGTATTGGTGTCGTCGGGTTTGCCGCGGCGGGCGTAATGCACGTACTGGGACGCGAGTGTGAGCCCGATCGCCTGACGCATATCCCACACGGCGCCGCCGATCACAAGACCGTCGTAATGCACTTCGTTGATGATGTCCCGCGGGTAGCGGTTGGTGTTGTTCAAATTCCGCAGCACGGTGTTACTGCCGAAAAATCCAACGCCCATCTCGGGGCGGTCGAGTTGTAATGCGGCATTCGCGTCCGCGATCCCTTCATGTACGGCGCCGTTCACCATTCCCGCCGAACCGGCACCCATCTGCACGTACACTTTTTCATTCACCAGGTGCCCGTATTCGTGCATCACCACGTCCACCATCTCGGCGGCATTCGGGCAGGTGCCCTGTGTCGAGGTGCCGCTCCGATAGAAGTTCAGTCCGCTGCCGTCGAAGTTGGCATTACAGGTCTGCGCGAGATTCACCTTGGTAAGCACCTGATAGTTCAACGACGAGATGGCCGGATCCATTTCGAGGATGTACCGACGTGAACGGTTCACTGCGTAGAAGGCCGTTCGTTCGGATGCGGTGCTGTTGGTCGCTGTCCAGGCAAGATTGAAGGTGGTGTTGTTCGTGACGGTCGTTGAGATCTGCGAGTTCGTTCCATCCTGCCGGGATATCTTGCAGTAGGGACCCTCAAATTTGGTTGTCAACGATCCGGAATTGTTGCTTGTAACGTTGCCGAGCGAATCCGACGTGGTGTTCACCCCGCCGATGGTCACGTACTGATCCGTCACAGGCACGGTGACCGGCGGCTGATTGATGGATGTTGTCCGCACGGAACTCGACACGGTTCCATTCACGCCGTCATGCACGATATTTGTCCGCCAGAGAACCGTACCGATGTGTGCATCCACGAAGGTATGCCACACATGGAATTCGTCCTGCGGTATCGTGAATTCGTAGACGAGGTGCTGCGACACTCCGCTCTCGGAAAATCTCGGCAGCACGTAGAGGTCTCCGCCGGTCACCTGGTCGATCACGCCGGGGGCGAGCGAAAGTCCCGCGGCCGCATACACACGCGCCGTCTGTGCATCGAGCGACGGCCGCGTCTTGACGTCGAGTTCGGGCTGATACTCGGATCCGAAAAGGAACACCCGGCCGGACGATGTCATGCTCACGTACACGGTGGAAAACAGAACCGGCACACCTTCATGTATCTGGTCGTAGCTTATGCTCCATTTGCCGTTGTATTCGTTGGCATTCGCCAGGCGCAGTTTTGCGGGATCACAGCGGAGCAGTGCGCTGACTCGCCCGAGGAAGACTCGTGCCGCCGCGTCGGCATTTGCGGCGGTGATGGTCGAGAAGCCCGGAACCTGCATGCCCTCGCCCCACACCCGGTACGGCGTCGCGCCCCAGGCATTCCACACGGCGCTCCATTCGCCATGCTGCGCGCGAAATTGCGCCCACTGGACGGAATTCGCGTTTGCCGCCTGTGCCTCTTTCATTGCCCGCTCGAAGGCGGGAGAATACCCTTGATGTGGAAGTCGGATTTCGCCCTCTTCCTGTGCCTGCGCGACAAACACAAGTGTGACTAGGGTCAGGGAAACGCGGAGAAATCTGAGCATGACTTGATCCTGCAATTGGTGGGATCTCGAAATAATGGGATAAAAATACACTCGAATGCACTCAATTGGTATCGGGAAAATGGAATACAGTATAGAATTTGCATTGGTCTTTGTTTGTATGAACCGGAAGGCGGTGCAAAAGGATCCTGTTGGTGCAACGCCACACCGTTGCGCAGATAGGAGTCGTTCACCGAAGTAGCGCATGAAGAGAGGGAGGAAAGATTGAGGAATTCTGTCGGAAAGGAAGAACCTTTCGATTGACAATCTCTGTTTCTTTTCGTAACTTATGAATCCTCAACAAGTTACCTTGTCGAGACCACCACGATGAGTAATACCGGAAAATGGATTCTTGGAATTGGGCTGGCGCTCCTGGGCCTCGGCATGCTTGCCGTTGCCTTCGGCTTCTTCGGCCTCATCACAACACTCTCGACGTCGCAGTCGGGTGTGTATGATGAAACGGTCGGCTCGAGTTCCGGATCCGGCACTGTTGCCGTCATCGATCTCGAGGAACCGATACTGGAATCGGAGGAGATTGTCCGGCAATTCCGCAAGTACCAGAATCGGAATTCGGTGAAGGCCATCGTGCTCCGTCTCAATTCGCCGGGAGGCGCGGTTGCACCAAGCCAGGAAATTTTCCAGGAAGTGAAACGTACACGCGACCTTGGCAAACCTGTTGTGGTGTCGATGGGATCGATAGCCGCGAGCGGCGCCTACTACATCGCGGCCGGCGCCTCGCGCATCGTCGCCAACCCTGGGACAATCACAGGCAGCATCGGCGTGATTTCCGAGTTCACGAGTTTCAAAGGCCTGATGGATAAACTCGGCATCGAAAATACCACCGTGAAATCGGGGAAGTACAAGGATGTCGGGAATCCCTCGAGACAGATGAACGAGGTCGACATCGCGCAGATCCAGGCGCTGATCGACGACGTGTACGATCAGTTCGTGGAGGACGTGGCGACGGCGCGCGGACTCGACCGCGACAGCGTGCGGATTCTCGCCGAAGGCCGCATCTACACCGGACGGCAGGCCTATCGCAACGGCCTCGTCGACACGATCGGCACGTTTCAAACAGCCGTCACGATTGCCGGCGTGCTGGGCGGCATTGTGGGCGAACCACACATCACACGAGAGCGCAGGCGCGAATCCTTTATCGAACGCATGATGGGAAGCCGCGCAGTGTCGCTTATGGACGATATGCAGAAGCGGCTGCGCACCTCCGCGCCCCTCGAATACAGAATGTCTTACTCGCAACAATAAGGAAACACGCCGTGACGAAGGCCGATATCGTGGACAACATCGCGTCCGCAACCGGATTGACGAAAGTAGAAACCGAAGCCGTCGTCGACGGATTTCTCGCAACCGTGAGCCAGGCGATGCGCGAGGGAAAAACCATCGAGATCCGTGGTTTCGGCAGCTTCAAGGTGAAGAAGCGCAAGGCGCGCATGGCGCGCAATCCCCGCACGGGCGAGGAGGTCTTTGTCGAGGAACACTTCGTGCCCGTGTTCAAGGTCTCGAAGGAGTTGCGTCATGGTGTCGATCAGACGTTGAAGGCCGGAGAGTAATCGTGGCGGCTTCCGAAAAACAGATCTGCCCCGCCTGTGGAGCGCGGATCAACGATGACGCCACCGTCTGTGATGTGTGCGGATACGTGTTCCCCGAATCCGCGGAAGTTGCAGAAGATGCAACGATGCCCGAACCTGTTGCGGCGCCCGAGCCCGCGGTGCAAGCTCCGCCGGAACCTGCACCACAACCGCGCCCCGCGCCGCAGCAGCGTGCTGCATCGGCGACGCAGCAGAAATCGGGTAAATCGTCCCGCTCCGTCGGGCAGGGAAAAAACACGAGACGGCCGAACACCATCACGTTCAGCGTCACGCGCGGTCAGTTACTCTTCGGCTCCATTGTCGGCATCGCGATCATCGCCGCGGTGATCTACATTGCCACCAATGACGGCGGCTCCACTTCGACGCTGCCCGGCGCGCAGAATCCCGCGGCCGGCTCTGTGCCGCCTGTCAACCTCCAACGTCTTGAGGACCTGCGCAAGCAGATGGAGGCGAATCCCTCCGACGCCGAGACGATCCTGCACTACGCCAATGAACTTCACGATGCGCGCATGATCGAGCAGGCGGTCGCTGCATATAAAAGGTATCTTGACCGTGTCCCCGATAATCCCGATGCGGGGATTGACCTCGGCGTGTGTTATTTTGAGTTGCGGGATTTCCCCGCCGCCATCGCGCAGATGGAGGCCGTTGTCGCGAAACACCCCACGCATCAGCTCGGTCATTTTAATCTCGGCATCGTGAACAGAAACGCCGGCAACGAAGTTGCGGCGGTTGAATGGTTCCGCAAGGCCATCGCCATCGATCCCACGAGCCGTGTGGCCGAGAATGCAAAAATGCTTCTCGACGAGAAGCCCGCAGTCCAGAATTGACCTATCGAAAGAACTCTCTAATTCACAGTCCTCACACACACCATCAGGAGAACGCTCATGCCGTGTGGAAAGAAGCGCAAGCGTCATAAAATGTCGACGCACAAGCGCAAGAAACGCCTCCGGAAGAACCGGCACAAGAAGAAAAACCGCTAGTCGGGCGGGCTAACACATGGATCGGCTGTGGTCACCCTGGCGTTCGCAGTACATACAGGCAATCGGCACCGACAAGGAGCCGCAGGGCTGTGTGTTCTGTGATGCCATCGCAGCCGACGACGATGACGCGCGCTACCTCGTGCGCAGGCACGGGGACTGTGTCACGCTCCTGAATCTGTATCCGTACAACAGCGGACACCTGCTCATCGTCCCCCATCGTCATACCGATTCGTATCTTGAACTCGATGCGGGGTCCCACATGGAAATGTGGGACCTCGTCCGTGTTTGGATCCGCGTCCTTACCGACGTCATGCGTCCGCAGGGTTTCAACATCGGCTCCAACGTGGGCCGGGTCGCGGGCGCGGGCATCGACCAGCACATTCACCTGCATATCGTGCCCCGCTGGAGCGGCGACATGAACTTCATGCCGGTGATCGGCGACACCAAAGTCATTTCCGAATCCATGCACGACACCATGCTGCGGCTGCGGGACTCTTTCGACCGGCTTGCGGCCGGCGCACCCGGAGCATGATGCCGTCTCGCGCCGCCTGTGCGGCGCGGTTACGCACACATCGTTTTCGAGGAGAACACCCATGTCAGACGAGAGAATGGCAAAAGGCCTCATCATCGGCTTCCTCTCCGGCGCAGTTGTCGGCGGCGTCATCGCCCTGCTGTACGCCCCCAAATCAGGCAAGGAACTGCGCCAGGATCTGAAGCGCAAAGGCGAGGAGATCGCCGAGGATGTCGAGGAGTATCTGAAGGACGCGCAGGCGAAGGCGAAACACCTGATCAACGAGGGCAAGGAGAAATCCGCGCACCTCATTACAGAGGCCCGCGAGAAGGCGGAAGGTCTCCTGAAGGACGCCGAACAGATCATGTCGGACGCGAAGAAGAAAGTCGCGGACGAGGGTTCGCGGCTGAAGACCGCCGTCAAGGCGGGCATCGACACGTACAAGGACGAACGCGGCGCCGGCGCCGAGTCCTGATTCGCACCCACCCTTTTTCGAACGCGGAGGCCTCTCATGTCGGAGTTGAACAGCACACTGCTGTCGGTCCTGCTCGTGCTCGGGAGCGGATTGATTGTCACTATCATCATCGTCATCTCGCGCATCACACGCACCGTGGCGGAACTGCAGGCCGAACTGACACGCACGACACAGACGGTGCTGCCTCTCGTCGAGCGCATCAACGCCCTCACCGCTTCCGTCGAACAGACGCTCGCCGTGGTGAATGAAAACCGGCAGGCGGTGGCGGAAACAGTGGACTACATGCGCGGCATCACACGCAACGTCTATCGCCTGCAGCAGATTGTGGTCGACAGGATAGAACCACCGCTGCTCGAATTCGCATCGATCGTGAGCAGTGTCACAAGCGGCTTGAAGAGTTTCACCGACACGTGGCGCCGGGGCCGCGGCGCTTGATGTCCGAGGCCGTCAGCCAGCGCGCGCGCAGGTCGCTCCCCGCGGCCCTTCTTGTGTCCATGCGTCCGAAGCAATGGACGAAGAACCTCTTTGTCCTGTCGCCGCTGCTCTTCTCGCGGCATCTGTTCGACATTCCGACACTGCTCAGCGCAGTGGCGGGCTTTGTCTGCTTCTCGCTGCTCGCAAGCAGCATTTACCTGCTGAACGATCTCGTCGACGCGAAGAAGGATCGCGAGCACCCCGTCAAACGTTTCCGCCCCATCGCCTCGGGCGATCTAGGACGCGGCACGGCGTTCGGCGCGGTCGCGGTCCTGCTCTCCGGAACACTTGTCGCGTCCTACGCGCTCAATCTGTACTTCTTTTTGATCGTGTGCGGCTATCTCGTACTGAACGTGGTGTATTCGTTCTGGCTGAAGGAGACGGTGATCATCGATGTTATGTCGATCGCCGCCTCCTTCGTCCTTCGCATCGTGGGCGGCGCCTTTGCGATCACGGTCCCCGTGTCGGAATGGCTGCTGATCTGCACCTCGCTGCTGGCGTTGTTCCTCGGATTCAGCAAACGCCGGCACGAGATCACGCTGCTCGAAAACAACGCGTCGGTGCATCGGCCCGTGCTGCTCGAGTACAACACGTATTTCCTCGATCAGATGATCTCGCTGGTCACCGCATCCACACTGATCTGCTACATCCTCTACACCGTGGCCGACGATACCGTGCTCAAATTCGGATCGAAGAATCTTCTATGGACCGTCCCCTTCGTCCTGTACGGTTTGTTCCGCTACCTCTATCTCGTGCACCAGAAAAAAACCGGAGGTGATCCGACGGCCGAGTTGTTGACCGACCGTCCGCTTCTGGCGAATGTCTTCTTCTGGGGCATTGCCGTCATGCTTGTCATTTATCTGCGTTAGGATTCCCCCATGTCGAAAAGCAAAGTTGCCGTTCTTCGCACCACACCCGAAACGGTGTTGCAGGACTATATCCGCCTCGCCGAACTCGCGGGCATGCGCGACGCACTCACGCCGGGCGCGACAACGATTCTGAAGGACAACATCTCGTGGCACTTCCCTTTCCCCGGCGCAAACACCACGCCGTGGCAGCTCGAGGCCACCGTGATGGCGCTGCGCGACAGCGGCCTGAACGACGTGGTCTGCGTGCAGAACAAGACAGTCGTGACCGACGCGTTCAAGGGTGAAGACCTCAACGGCTACGTGCCGATATTCAAGGCCTACGACATTCCGGTGCTCTTCAACTTCAAGGAAGAGGACATGAAGTGGTCGGTGTATGAGCCGAAGGCCGAGATGATGGTGCTGAAAAAAATCTTCCCCGAGGGCATCCTGATTCCGGATTATTTTTTCGGGAAGAACATCGTGCATCTGCCCACCGTGAAATGTCACATATACACCACCACGACAGGCGCGATGAAAAATGCCTTCGGCGGATTGCTCAACACGAAACGGCACTACACACACAGTTGGATTCACGAGACACTCGTGGATCTTCTGGCGATACAGAAGGAAATCCACTCAGGCATCTTCGCGATCATGGACGGAACAACCGCAGGCAACGGGCCCGGACCACGCACCATGTATCCCGAGATTAAAAACGTGATTCTTGCGAGCGACGATCAGGTTGCCATCGACGCGGTGGCCGCCAAGATGATGGGGTTTGATCCGCTGAAGGATCTCGCCTATGTGCGTCTGGCGCACGACAAGGGACTCGGCATCGGCGACGTGCGTGATATCGAGATCGTGGGAGACGACATTCACAACGAGAACTGGCACTTCACCGTGGGCGACAACGGCGCCAGCATGGTGGGTGATCTCATGTGGTTCGGACCGCTCAAACCGCTGCAGAAACTGTTCTTCCACACGCCGCTTGTGCACATGTTTGTGGCGGGCTCGGAAGTGTATCACGACTACTACCGCTGGCCGCTGAAGGACAGGAAAACGTTCGAAGGTTGGATGGCGAACACTTCGTGGGGCCGGTTGTTCGCGGAGTATAAGAAACAGGGAACCCTGGCCCACTCACCGCGGCCGTGAACGTTCGCCCCTGCCCGTGAGTTTCTCCCACACCGTCACAGTCAGCAGAATCAGGCTGTAGCCGAACAGAAAATCCTCGACGGGAATCGTGATGATGCGGAGGCCGAGATACTGCGTCTCTTCATACATCACGATGGGCCGCCAGGTCAGGTAGCCGTTTACGGCCAGCTTGAAGGCGAACATCACCGCGAGGAACAGCCAGAAGGCACCGCGTCGAGTGAGACGCGCGCCGAGGGTCAGGTCTGCCGCCGTCACAAGCACAACCGAGACCGATGCCCAGATCGTGTACTCCATCACTTCCCTCTCCGCAGAAAGTACTTCACCGATTCCCAGGTGAAAATGGCGACAAAGGGCACGACGAGAAAAAACATCCACTCCTCGAGAGGCAGGTGGATGATGGTGATACCGAGCGTGTAAGAGGGATTAAAGAACCAGTGTCCGCGAAGTGTGGCGGCCACATCCCAGGCGCCGAACACCACAAACACCAGCGCGATCGCAAGAAACATCGCGCGGCGGTGGCGATAGATTCCCAGTTTCCGGTCGAAGCTGAGCAGGAACGGAAAAAACACAGTGGCAAGGAGGACGAGGAGATATTCCGATTTCATGATCCGATACTCCTGTGTATGGACGCCAGGCGTTTCCGCTGCGGCGCCAGAAGCGCGGCGATCAATGCCAGAGCAAGCACCGTTTCGGCGACGTGGCCTGCGACCAACGCCGAGACGACAAACACCAAGACCTGCATCACGTATAGTATTGCGGCGCTGCGTGTGTGCGGAAGCGCGGGTGGAGCCGTGTTGCGCAGCCTGTCGTGTATCTCAAGCAGCAGCACGGCCGCGGCGGAGAGAAGAAACCAGGCGGCGTAGTTCTGCAGCGGCACGGATCCGCCGCTCCATCGCCAGTAGTCATGCACGAATGCGGCCATGGGTTCGAGGAGCAGATCGAGCGCGGTGGCGAGCAGCGCTGCTCCGAGTGTGATCACACCCGTGTTGCGCCAGAATCCGGCAGCGGCGGCGGCGCTCTGTGCGATGCGCCATGATGTGATGAGTACGGTGTACCACGCGAAAGCCATGGCAAGCGGCACACCCGCGAAGGTCGGCGCGAGTCTGTCGGTGTACGTGTAGACACCGAAAGGAAAACCGCTGCTCACGCCGGCCCATTCGATGAAAAAGAACAGACAGGCGATTACGGCGAAGCGCGCGAGTGTCGTGCCGGCAGAACCCAGACGCAGTTCGGAGAACAACACCGCCATGCCGTACAAGACGATGCTGGCCGCGCTCATCCAGGCGAGCATGCCGGGCAAGAGACGGAACGGGACAAAGATCAGACTGAAGGGCAACAAAAAGACGAGTGTCCCGAGCAGGATTCGGAACAGCGTGCGCGCGGGGCCCGGACCGTAATCGTGATCGTGCAGCCCGAAGAATCGCTCTCCGTATGTCCGCAGTGTGTCGTTCACTGGCGGCCTGTTCCCCGCCCGAGTTTGTTGTACAGCTCGGCACTGGCGCGCTGTTTGAATTCCTCCAGCATCTCCTTCATGTCGTCGCTCATCTGCTCCGACAGGAATTTTTCACCGACGATGGGCGCCAGCCAATGCACGTCGGAAGCGTCCTCGCGCTGCAGCCGCAGACGTAATGAAATCTCGAAGCCGGTGCGCGACTCGCCGAGAGGCACCAGCCGCACGGCGCAGCGCATGTAATTCGGATCGTTGGGCTGCACCGATTCGTACACCGTGGTCTCGCCCGAAAGACTCCGCTCGATGGTGAAATCGAGCTTCATGTCGCTCGACAATGGCACGGACTTGCGCGTCTTGTACAGGTACCTGTTCGGCGCGATCTGCTGTATCGCGGTCACACCGGGCATGTTGCGCGACAGGAGCCCGATGTCGTCGCCGTACGCCTTGATGCGTTCGATGGGAATGTCCACGCTGTATTTGATGGACGACGAAGCCTCGACGGTGAAGAGCCGCAGGGCTATGTGGGTGGCAATGATGAGTGCGGGTATCATGTGTGGGCCTGGGTGTATGTTCTCCCCTTCCACACAACACCGCCGCGCCTCGAAGCGAGCGCGGATCGAATCGTGATGGACACGAGCAGCAGTATCGCGAGCGGATGTGTGAACACGTGCGGAAGAGAGTAACGGAATTTTATTGTGAGAATGAGCCGGATGCCGAGTGCCGCGACAACATGAAGCAGGAACAATGTGTGTGCGTCTTCAAAAGCCGGAACAAACAGGACAAGAGGAAGCAGCAGAAACGGCAGCACACCGGTCGCGAGATTCCACAGCACCACGGCGGTCGCGAGGAGGAATGAACGACCCAATCCTTCGAAGATGTTTTTGCTGAAGCCCTCGCGTATGCCCTCGAGCGATTCGTACATGCGGCACGAGACGGTTCCCGTGCCGTCCATGACACGGATGCGGCCGCCGTGTTCTTTGACCGCGCGCGCCAGCCAGACGTCGTCCACCACGGCGGAACGAACGGCGGTGTGCCCGCCCAGCGTCTCGTAGCTGTCGCGGCGGAACAGCATACATTGCCCGTTGGCCATGGCAAGCCGTGTGGACCGTGTGTAGGTGGCGAGGGGAAAAGGCAGATAACACATCGTGACGAAATGTAGCAGCGGCATGAATACACGTTCCCAGAAAGTTTCCATGCGCTGCCGCGGAATAAGCGAGAGGAGGTCAGCTCTGTACGTGTGTATCGCCGCGGCCAGCGCGCGCAATGCGCCGGGCTCGTACGTGGTATCGGCGTCGGTAAACAGAAGAAGTTCACCCTGCGCCTGTTCGGCCAGTTGCGCACAGGCCCAGTTCTTCCCCGTCCATCCCTCGGGCAGCGGCTTTCCCGGGAGTACTTTCACAGATGTGTGTCCACCTGCCGCATCCCGCACAACGTCGGCGGTGCCGTCGGTGGATTCGTCATCCAGTACCAGGATTTCGAAAGACGGATACTCCTGCGCGACAAGCGAGCGGATGCATGCGCCGATACGCGCGGCTTCGTTCCGCGCGGGGATACATACGGAGAGCCGCGGCGTGCCGCCCGATACGGCCTTCGGTATGCGACGAAAAAACTGCACGTTCACGAGCACGACCGCGAGCATGAGCAACAACGCGGCGAGCACAACCCAACCGTACACGATCATTGGCCGCGGCCCTCCGCGGCAGTTTCCACCAGCCGACTGCCCTTCGAAGCACGGCCGCGAAGAATGTATCGAAATGAGGCGATGTCGGATCGCGCGAGATCCTGCGTCATTGCGTCGAGCAACGCGGTGACACGCTGCTCGAGTTGCGCCGAAAGGGATTCGCCGCGAGTCGGCGCTATCGCCGCACCGGCGGAGATAAAAATTTCGGGCCTTTGTTCATGACGGAATTCGTACGTGAACGCCATGGGAACAAAGAGCGCATCAGGAACCGCGGAAGCAAGCATATCCACGCCGCGCAGGAAATGCAGGGGCCGCACGGCATGCGGCCGCAGCTCGCCCTGCGGATACAGCCACAGTGCGCGGCCCGGCGCGTTCAGCAGACCCGCCGCGTACTCGAGCGATCGCAACGCGTCGCGCCCGCGCCCGCGGTCCACGGAGAAGACGCCGATGCGGCGGAAGAACGGATATCGTCGAAGCTGCTCCTCCTCCATCATCGCGTAGGAATCGATGTGGAAGACATGCCGCGCGAGATAGAGCGGGAGAAGCGCATCCCACCAACTGCTGTGATTCGGGCATAACACCAGCGGCGCGGACCGTATCGACGCCTGAAGATCCGCGTCCGCACGCAGACGAATCGTATGGAAACTGCGCTTCAGCAGCCGTGTGGTGTACACGTCGAACAAGGCCTCGAAGATCCGCGATTTGTGTGCTTTAATCACGCGCGCCCTCGATCAACTCTGCGACGATTTTCCCTGAGAGCAACACCAGCGGTATGCCGCCGCCCGGATGCGCCGTGCCACCGGCGAAGTAGAGTCCGCGTACATGACGTGAGCGGTTGGGCGGCCGCAGGAAGGCCGAAAAGCGGTTGTTCGACGAGGATCCGTAAATCGATCCGTGTAACGCGTGTGTGCGCGCCTCGAACTCGTCGGGAGTGACTATCGCCTCCTCCTCGATGTGTGCTTCGAGGGCGTCGAGACCACATGCCTCCAGGCGCCGAAGCACGATGTCGCGATAACGCAGTTTTTCCGCGGGCCACGATACGCGTCCGTTGAGCGCGGGCGCGTTCACCAGCACAAACAGATTCATCGAGCCCGCGGGCGCGTGCGACGGATTCGCGCGTGACGACGTGGAGACGTAGATCGTGGGTTCATCCGCCGGCACTCCCTCGTCCACAAGCTGCGCAAACTCGCGCCGGTAGTCGCGCGAGAAAAAGATGTTGTGGTGCGCGAGCTGCGGATACTCGCGTTTCACGCCGAGATACATGATGTATCCCGCGAGGGACGGTTCGAGCGCCGACCACTGTGTATGCGGAATGCCCGCGGTGTCGCGCAGGAGGGTTTGCATCGTGTATGATGCATCGGCATTCGATATGACCACATCGGCCTCGTGGCGCGAACCGTCGTGCAACTGCACTCCCCGCACGGAGCGGCGCTCCGTTGTGATCTGCCGCACCTCCGCATCGAAGCGGAACGAAACACCCACGCGTTCCGCCACACCGTGCAGCGCGCGTGCGATCTCGTACAGGCCGCCGTCCACATACCATCCGCCGAAGGCGAATTCCACATAGGGAATGATGGCCAGTGTGGCCGGTGCGCGGAATGGTGATGAACCATTGTAGGTGGCGAAACGGTCGAACAGTTGCCGCAGGCGCTCGTCGTGAAACGCTTCCGCCACGGCCTCGTGCAGGGTGCGTCCCGAATCGAGCCGCGGCACGGCGGGCAGATGGCGCATGCTGCGCAGGATGTCGCCCATGCTCCAGCTTCCGAAGCCGGAAAATAAAAACGGCTGCGCGGCGGCGTTGTATATCCGTTCCCCTCGACGAAGGAAGCGTGTGAATGCGCCGGCATCCGACGGACTGAATGCGCTGATCCGGGCCTCGAGCTCCGCCATGTCGTTGCTCGTGTCGAGCTGTGAACCGTCGGAGAAGGTGTAGCGGCAGCTCGGATCCAGTGGTCTCAGCGTGAGGTGCCGCGCGGGATCTTCACCCGCCGCGCGAAAAAGCTCTTCGAGCACAAAGGGCATGGTGACAAGTGTCGGTCCCGTGTCGAAGGTGTACGCACCGAGTTGCAGCCGGTGCATCTTCCCGCCCGCACTGTCGTTTTTCTCGAACACCGTGACATCATGCCCCGCCCGCGCAAGCCGGATCGCCGCGGAAAGGCCTCCGAGACCCGCGCCGATGACCGCGATCCGTTTCATACCACCTCGTCGACAGTCACGTCCTTCTCGCGCGGATGCAGGTGCCTCCGTGAAAAAAGCAGCAGTCCGTAGGGCTCTTCCCCGTAACGATGATGCGCCGCATGCGCCTTTTTTATCTTGAGCAAATACGACCAGCGCGGACGGAAATGCCTGCTGCGCCGATGGACGTAGATGTCGTGTATCAGGAAGTAGGTGACACCGTAGGCCGACACGCCGATGCTGAAAGGCAGCAGCCAGGAGAGTAATTCGAACTGCAGCGAGAGTATCATGACAGCCGTGGTGCTCGTCGCAAAAAAGAGCGGAAACACGTCGTTCTTCTCGAAGATGCCGTGGCGCTTGGTGTGATGGCTCTGATGAAAGCGCCACCCTATGCCGTGGTACACATACCTGTGCGCGAGATACGACACAAACTCCATCACCAGGAAGGAGCCGGTCATCGCGAGGATAAAATACACGGCGTTCATGCGGTTCAGGTCCTCTCGCTCATGTGCTCCGTCGACTCGCGCGTGTCGTTGTACGACGACTGCAGCGCGGCGAAACCCGGCACGGTCTCGTTCCCGGGATTCAAAGAATCGTCGCCGAGGCCGGGCGCAAAAAGTGTTGCGGAGTGACCCGATCCGTGCAGGAGGCGGGGCACACGCGCCATGTAACTCGATACCGCAATGCCCAGCTTTTTCCGTGTCGACACATAGGCACGACGATTGAAGACGTTGTACTCGAGCCGGACGATCTCGTCGAGAATGCCCTCGTAAATGTTGCTCATGAGGCGCACGCAATACCGCGAACCGTCGTCGGGCAGCAGGGCGAGTCCGTGCTCCGCCAGCCGGTAGTACGAGCGCGCGCGGCGCGCCTGGAATTCCATCATCCGCACAAAGGCCGGAGTTGCTGTGCCCGCGGCAAGATCGTCTTCCGTGATGCCGAAGGCGCGGAGTTCGTCCTGCGGCAGATACACACGACCGAGCCGCAAATCCTCCGCGACGTCGCGAAGGATGTTCGTCAAGTGCATCGCGGTGCCGAGCGCCGCGGCGTATCGCAGCGCGGACGTTTCGGTCGCACCAAAAATGTGTGTCATGATGAGTCCGACCACCGACGCGACGTGGTAACAGTACAGGTCCAGATCCGTGAAAGTGTCGAATCGTTTGATGGTGAGATCCATCTCGACGCCGGCGATCAGTTCCTGGAAATACCGTTTCGGGACGTCATTGGCGCGGACGGCGATCGACAGGGCGCGGAAACGCGGCGGCAGCGTCTCGTCCCCCTCGTACGCGCGGTCCACAAGCACACGCAATGTGTCAAGCGCGCGTGTGATGGCAGCGGCATCACCATCGGGGGCGTTGTCGACGGTATTGTCCACCAGGCGGCAGAAGGCGTACACGGCGTACGCGGCGTCGCGTTTTTCGCGCGGCAGGACGTGCGAGGCAAAGTAGAACGACTTTGCGTGCGCGCGCGTCTCCTCCCTGCACAGTGTGATATCATCCCGGTCGTAGGCCGGTGTGTGCTCGCTCATAGTTCCCTCGAGTGTCTGGCTGCGTTGATACAAATATCAGGAAAGATCCTGCACAATGCACTTCTCCGTTGCCTCGGCCGACAGAAGCACACCGGGCACTCCCCCGCCGGGATGGGTGCCCGCGCCGACGAAGTAGAGACGGCGCACATCCTCGCTGCGGTTGTGCGGACGGAACCACGCCGTCTGCGTGAGCCGCGGTTCGATGCTGAAGGCATTGCCGTAGAGCGAAAGCAACTGCGAGGCAAAATCGTCAGGAGTGAACGTCTCGAGCACCTCGATGTTCGCGCGGAAATCCTCGAGACCGAATTCCTCCTCGAGGAAGGCGAGAAGTTTCTCGCGGAACGGCGCGGCCATGCTCTGCCAATCAATTCCCGATCCGTTATGCGGCACGGGCACGAGCAGATACATGCTGTCGCAGCCCGGCGGCGCCATGGCGGGATCGGTGCGTGTGGGCACATGCAGGTACATCGAGAAATCGTCGGCCAGAATTTTCCGGTCGAAGATGTCGCCGATCAGTTCGCGGTAGCGCTCGCTCAGAATCAATGTGTGATGTTTCAGCGCGGGGTACTGCTTCTTCACGCCGATATACAACAGGAACACACTCATCGAGATGTGCAGGCGGTCGATGCGGCGGTTGCTCCAGCGCCGCCTGTGTT
The DNA here is from genome assembly GCA_016218045.1 of Ignavibacteriota bacterium. Classification (NCBI taxonomy): domain Bacteria; kingdom Pseudomonadati; phylum Ignavibacteriota; species Ignavibacteriota bacterium. The sequence goes on along the minus strand of JACRFB010000052.1, from coordinate 21,227 downwards.
CGGGTTTCAGCATGTTGCGGTACACCCAGGGCACGTCGCCGTTCGATACAACCGCGTCGGCACGCAGGACTTCGTCCCCCAGGCGCACACCCGCGGCGGTACCGTTTTCGACAAGAATCTCGTCCACCTTCGCACTCGTACGGATGGTGCCTCCCAACTCGCGGAACACACGCTCGAAGGCATTCACCAGACTGTACATGCCGCCTTTCGAAAACCACACGCCGCCCTCTTTCTCGAGATACGGAATCATGATGTACACACTTGGTGCGCGGAAGGGCGACCCGCCGATAAACAGCGGGTGAAACGAGAAAAGGAAACGCGACTTGGGATCGGTGAAATAGTCCGCAACAAAGGAATGAACGGGCTTGAGCGCCTTGAGCGACATGGCGCGCGGCGCAAACGAGAAGAACTGCTTCAGCGATCCAAAATCCTGCGCGCCCATGCCTTCCGTGATTACCGCATCGTACACGGCCTTGATATCGTGAAAAAAGCGGTCGTAGGCATCGGCGTCGACAGGATTGATTGCGCGAAGCTGCGCCTTCATCGCCTCGGAGTCGCCGGAGTAATCGACATAACTTTTGTCGTGGAAATAGATGCGGTAAAAGGGATCGAGTGGAACGACGTCGAGGTAGTCCTCCATGCGCTTCCCCGCCGCGGCAAACACATCCTGAATGATAAACGGCGCAGTGATGAGCGACGGTCCCATGTCGAAGGTGTAGCCGTCCTTCACAAGTTGATACGCGCGCCCGCCGACCCGCTCCCGCTGTTCAAGCAGTGTAACGCGGTATCCGCGCGCCTGAAGCCGTATCGCCTCTGCGAGTCCGCCGAACCCGGCGCCTATGATGATGATGTCTTTCACGTGTGGCATTCCATATGTACTGCCCCCTACAACACGCCGCGCGCTTCGCGGGGTTCCCGGTGTGGAGAGCGGGACAGCGGGAGAGCGGGACAGCGGGAGCGGAACAACGAAATAGTGTCTCGCTGAGCGGAGTCGAAGCGCGACGGGACAGCGCGAGAGCGGGACAGCGCGAGAGCGGGAGCGGAACAACGAAATAGTGTCTCGCTGAGCGGAGTCGAAGCGCGACGGGACAGCGCGAGAGCGGGACAGCGGGAGAGCGGGAGCGGAACAACGAAATAGTGTCTCGCTGAGCGGAGTCGAAGCGCGACGGGACAGCGGGACAGCGGGACAGCGGGAGAGAGACAAGGTCCCGAACCCGATCTCCATTCAACGCACTATGCGAAAAGAACGTGTCTCGCCCGCGGTCTCGCTCTGGAGGTGAATGTGGTACACTCCGGACGGAAGCGCCACGAGATCGCAGCGCAGCACATGCGTGCCCGGCTGAAGTAAACCGTCGTGAAGACGGAATACTTCCGCGCCGTCTCCGGCGGTGAGTACGATACGAATCTGTTGTGCCTGACCGGATGGCATATGCACCGGTAACAGCACCATCCCATTGGCCGGTTGCGGGTACGGTGCGCCGAGACGCGCACTGGACGCTCTGCCAAGTAGCGGTGTACAGTAACCGTCGATGGACGTGCTGTCGGATATTTCCGCTGTATTCCATACGCAGCAGTCGGCGTATGCGCGAGCATCATGTACAAGTAGTCCCGCATGCGCTCCTGCAGGCAGCGACGCGGCAGCAAACACAAGGCGACAGAGTACTGAATCGCCGGTTGCGGATCCATCCCCCGCTCCGGAAACACGCACCGAACTGCCTTCGCTCTGCCAGCGTAACCGATCCCCTGCCCCGCCCTCCGCGCGCAGAAATCGCAGGTGTGCATCGTGCCGGAACTGCAGGTGAAACACCCCGGGCCTGCCACGGAATGCAGCCGGGTAACGGACCGTTGCGGTGAGTTCCGAACCGCCCTGACTGAAGACGGGTACCGACACCTCCGCGGGTGCCAACACAAGGCACTGGCACACATCGATGGTGTCGGGCACAGTGTGAACAACACTGGCGCAGCCGGCTTCGAACTCCAGACTGTCGATGGCCAGTATCACGGGACGGCTGCTGTCGGCCGCGCGTCCTGTGAGACGGAAACCGAGCAACGCCCCGGTATGAAACGCCGGCTCGATGAGTTCGGCGCTGCACTCGATTGTGCCCGGTCGCAACGCGCGCAATGTCACGCGTGTATTCTGCGTGATGGTGCCGACCGTCACAGGAAGCAATGGGGCGATGTCGAGCAGTGCGGCATCGTAGCGGAACAGAAAACGGAAACTGAGCAACAGGCCGGTGTGCACACGTGGTGTAAGCCGCAGGTAGGCGATCACGTTTCCCCCGGGATCCACCTCGGGAGGAGCGTCCACACGCAATGTCAGTGTATCTGGTCGGAAGGGAAACTGCACAACACTGTCCCACATCGCCGTCTGCCCCTGCGCCGTGGCCTCGAGGTGGAGGAAGCGTGTACTGTCGGTGCAGGATGGCGCCTGCCACGTGAGCACACAGCCGGGGAAGGTCAGGTCGCTGGCGATGGCGGCAAACACCTCGCGCAACTGCGACGCGCCGAACACACGGAAGTAGCGTGCCCCGGTCTCGGTGGCCAGTAGCTGGAGCTGCCGCTCCGATACCGCCCCGCCGCCGAAACCGATGGTGAAGAGGCGCACGCCCGCCGCGGAGGCCGCAGCGCGTATATCCTCGAAACTCGACGAGGACGCGTTGTCGACCCCGTCGGTGAATACAACCAGCGCCTTCCGGCCCTGCTTCAGGGAGATGCGCCGCAGTGCCTCCATGATGGCGTCGTACAGCGGAGTGTTCCCGCCGGCACGCAGCGTATCGATTGCGCGATGCAGCGAGTCCTTTGCCGCGGTGAAGTCGCGTGTCACCTGCACACCTGTACCGAAGGTGACGATGGCCGTTTCGTCGACGGGACGCAGACTGTCGACCAGCGTATGGGCCGCTGACTTGAGTCCATCCAGCGAGACACCGGTCATCGAACCCGAGTTGTCGAGCACAAGTGCCACCGCGTTGAACCAGCCGCTGTCGGGACACGCCACCTCGATATCGACGGGCCGACCGTTCTGTGTGAGCCGCCACGTGGCGCGGGCTGATGCGGCGTAGGGCGCACCATCGCGCAACAGCAACACACGCATACGCACATGCGGAAGGGCCTGCATGTCGAGCGCAGGCACCTCGAGGCGCAACTGTGCGGACGTAGTGCACAGACATAGAAGAAGAAGTGGAAGGATCAGACCTCGTTTCATGGCAGCACGCTGATACGTCGCACATCAACGCCGGAGGGCGTCGTCACCCGCACAAAGTACAGCCCCGCGCGCAGACCCGCCACGTCCACATCGAGGACACGGCTGCCCGGCGACTCCTCGCCGGCTCGCAGTGTGCGGATGTGGCGGCCCATCGCGTCGTACAGATCAAAACGCAGCGTCCCCGCATGCTCCACCGTGTACGGCACCTGCACGCGTGTACGCGCCGGCTGCGGGTAGGCGGGACCGAGCAGCGCCTGTTGTGGCGTATGGTTGTAGTTAATCGTGGTTGAGGAGTACGATGTTAGGCGGTATATTACATGACCGCGAAATACGAGAGGATCATGCTTGTCGATGGTCACGATCGTAACATTGTTTCGTTCATTAATACTGCACACAGGCGTATATGATCTCCAAAGATCTGTCGTCATGTTTATAATATATTTTGTGCCACCTGGGATCGTATTGTTCTTATATAATACACCAATCCCGCGTCCCTCCATATTTAGTCCACCTTCGGTTCTCACACGAGGATTGTCGCCGCGAAGTGGACTACTTGACCACTGTATACCTCCATCCTCAGTGTGATACAGCGTTCCTGTAACATCGCGAGCAGCGCCATGTTCACGAAATGTCGAATACACCGCAACGGTTTTTGGTCCAAGAACTGATAATCGTGTATTGTTCGGAGGCATTGTCAGGACACGCTCCCACGTGCGTCCATCATCTGCCGAACGAAATATCGAACCACCGAATAGCGACCAGGAGTACTCCCGATATGTCAGATCCATGGTATACCAAATCGAATCGCTCGTACGCGGAAATCCTTCTCTTGCATAGTAGGTCCAAGATTTTCCCTGATCGCTGCTGCAATACATGCCTTCTCTCCCGGCGAGAAATACGGTGTCGCGACCGCGATGCAACCTGTCACGCATATTATTGAGGTGCAATGCGGCATCAGGTTGCCCGGACGCGAGAACGCTTGTCCAGGTGTTTCCTGCATCGGATGTCCGGTATACAAGCGGTCCTGTTGCAGTTGTGGATGTCCGAAATGCCAGGACCTCTGTTGGCGAGATTGGTATAACTCCAAGCACTGCGTCATACTCTGGTAGGTTCAGCGTGCGCCAAGTTTTCGCTGTATCTGTGGTACCAGCAATGACTGTTGTAAGATCAGAACCGGGTGGCATCGCAAGCGAATATGCTTGGGTGTTATTGTGGAAATATCTGGGGAGTAGACCGTTACGATATTCGTGGTATTGACCGTTCCACGTCTGCCCTGCGTCAGAGCTGCCGAATCTCATTCCAGTTTCAGTGATTATCACGAACGTCGAATCCTTCAAAAGACGAACTATGGATTGCTCGGAAGCTGCCCTTTGGCGTGTAAGCGCCACCCACGTCGTGCCAAAATCTGTGGTGCGATACACATCCAGACCGGCCCCGACCATAATCCCTACCCCCGAACCTCGCATGGCAATGGAAATCCCAATTGCAGGAAGTGAGATATTGCGTAATTGCCATGTCCGACCATAGTCTCTGCTTAAATACACCTCTGTATTGCGCGAAATGGCGACAATACTGCTATCATCAATCCAACTTACCGGATATCCTAGCCACCCGCTGTGCCAGCGAGTGCGAAACTGAATCTCGTTTGCGCGCTGCCACGACAACCCTGCGTCATTTGTAAGGTAGAGGTGATAATCCCCGTCAGCTTCTTCCGCGGTGATTGCGTGCCCTCTTCTAGCATCGTGAAAGAACAGTGCATTCATGATCGACGGTTTTCCATCGCTGGGAAGCGGTACAACGTCCCACGTACGTCCTCCCGTAGTCGTACGAACCGCTCGAGACTGGCCTTGTGTTGGTGACCAGTATGCGACAAATGCGGCAGCCTGATTGGCCGAGAGATCCAGACCAAGAACAGAGTTTTCATCCACTCCGAGCGATAATGGAATCTGAATGCGTTCACTAGTCCCGTCTAATCCGAATCGTAAAAGGAAGAGATTGGATGAGTCACGCAGCAATTCATCTCTGTAAGATAGACCTGATGGGAGAACCCACAGTGAACCGTCATACCACCCCGACCTCCAGTAATCGTAAGCTCCATATATTCGTTGTTGGAGAGACCAGTTTGCACCCCCATTTGTGGAGATCAGGATTGTGGCGTTAAGACCGGTGGCGAATAATGTATCGGAGCCCGAGACACAGAGAGATGTAAGAGTTTCACACGGCCAGTCTGGATATATCTGGCGTAATGTTTGAGCTTGACACGGATAGTTGTTCCCGAGCCACGGAATGATACAGGCGAGGATGAAGAGGATGCGGTTTTTGAGCACTGGAGTGTCCTGAACTTGGATCATAATTTCAACCTCCTGGTCGCCCGGTGTTAGGGCGACCAGGAGAATCTGTTCTTTGCTAACGCGGCCGCCCCGAACTCAACAAGGGCATGGAATTGCCGTCGCCACCAGCTTTTTGTTGCGCACACATCAATATCAATCCAAATCGTGTCCCCATTGGACACAGAACTGCAACAATTGATTGGGAACCAAGACTGGGAACATGGTTGAGGATTCGCAATGTTGCCACACATGAGTCCGGACTTGAATCTGACCGTTGCAGAGCAGTAACATGGAGGATTGGAACAATCACCGGGTGCGCAATCAGTACCTTGGGGTGGGTATTCAGAGATGTTAATGCAGAATCCCGTCCTGCTGCTCACTATGATCATGTGTGAACCAGATGCCATTGTTTGGCTCTGTCCCACGGATGTGAATATATATTCTACTGGGGGAACGGCCGACATTATTGCAGATTTGAAGGCAACATTCTGCCGCGAATAATCATGCGCGTCTGACGTGTCAGGAGTTAGTGCAAGTATGAACAATATCAACGAGAGTCCGACAATCGAAGCCAGAACTGAGCTACCCGACGGTTGCACACAGTGGCGTTCTTGTACTTTGGATAAGGATGGTTCGGAGGACACCTGAACGAACCCCACCAACTTGTAACGTTGGCGGCTACTGTTGTTCAGAGTTACAAGTGACGGGGGGGGTGGGGCGGTGCTGCGTTTCATAACCAATCCTCCAAATATTGGTGGTGTATCCCCGGCCAGTTTGACCGTAGGATGTCAACGCATGAATTCACCCAGAATCTGTTGTGAGCTGAACATGTGTCCGGAATTCCACCTGTGTTCACGGGACGTTCAACGAAGGTCTGTAAGGAAATTATACGGACGAGAATAGTCATAGTCAAGCAAAATCGATCCGTTGCGAGGGCTTATCAACGTATGAGCAGTTTCACTGTCTGTGTCGCCTGCCTGCCGGTCACCCGCACAAAGTACAGCCCCGCGCGCAGACCCGCCACGTCCACATCGAGGACACGGCTGCCCGACGGCTCCTCGCCCGAACGCAACAGGCGGAGACATATTATTTGCATTCGACAGGTTGAGTAAAAAAAGGTGGAAACCGCTTTCACAGTTTCCACCGTGTTACAATTCCACATTGCTACCTTGCTACCTTGCCACCTTGCTACCTTGCCACTTTGCCACTTTACTGCACTGCTGCTGTTACATTCCCTCGCCGCCCTGGCTCACCATCCAGTTCACACCGAACTTGTCGGTGAACATGCCGAAGTAGGAGCCCCAGAAGGCGGTGCTGAGCGGCATGGTGACGGTGCCGCCGGCGGAGAGTCCGGCGAAGAGCCGGTCGGCTTCTTCCTTCGTGTCGGTGCTGATCGAGATGGCGAAGTTGTTGCCCTGCACATAGCTCGGCGCCCATTCGCCGCCGGTATCGCTCCCCATCAGCATGGTGTCGCCACCGATCGGCAGCGAGATATGCATGATCTGGTTTTCCATCTCCGCCGGCAGCGGCGGCATACCCTCTTGCGGCGGCATGTCCTTGAAACGTCCGACATACGGGAATTCTCCGCCGAACACGGATTTATAGAATTCGAACGCCTCTTCGCAGTTCCCGGCGAAATTCAGATACACGTTCACTGTTGTCATGGTATTTTCCTTTGTGGGGTGAAAGAAAACGGAGTCTGAAAATAGAAGCCGGACGGAGATCATGCAATGAATTTCGGATGATTTCCGCATTGCGACACGTTCACATCGCATTGCGACACGTTCACATCGCATTGCAACGCGTTCACATCGCATTGCGTGCCGTGAACACCACATTGCAAGTCGTGAACATCGCATTGCGATCCGTGAAAACCACATTGCGAGACGTGAAAACCGCATTGCGATCCGTGAAAACCACATTGCGAGCCGTAAAAACCGCATTGCGAGACGTGAAAACCGCATTGCGAGACGTGAAAACCGCATTGCAACGCGTGAAAACCGCATTGCGAGACGTGAAAACCGCATTGCAGCGCGTGAAAACCACATTGCGAACCGTGAAAACCGCATTGCGAGACGTGAAAACCGCATTGCGAGAGCGTGTGCGCGATTTTCTGGAAACTGATCCGTCGTGCCTCGACAAACTCGGCATGTCACAGCTCCCGCACTCCCGCTGTCCCGCTCTCCCGCTCTCCCTACTCCCTCCTCCCTACTCCCCACTCCCTCCTCCCAAATCCTAATTCCTACCTCCTCAATCCTAGCTCCTCCAAAAAAAACCCTCCCCGAAACGGAGAGGGTTCTGTATCCACCACATGAATCGAATCAGACAACAAGCGCCTGCATAAACTCGCGCACGTTCATCACGTCGCAGCCAAAGATTGTATCCTTGACCGCGGCACGTTTTTCGGCGGAGAGTGCGCCGGCGAGAGCTTCGAACTTGTTGTCGAGATCCTCCATGGTCATCGGTTCGCGGGGATCACCTTTCGGATATTCGAGATACTCCGAGAACTCGCGTCCATCCTTGGTGCGGATCACGACACGCGAGGGCTGTTTGGCGGGGAACATCTGCTCGAATTCCATCGAGGCCTCGCCCTTGATACGATCGATCACTTCCCAGATTCTGGGATCCTTCAGTTTCTCGTCGCTGAACGACTGTGTTGTCACCTTGTGATCCACCATGGCCACCGCGAGGCAGTACGGTAGTGAATGGTCCGCGGTCTCCCGGCTTTCGGGACGGTACTTGTGCGGATCAAAGAGGATGTCGCATGCGCGCGCGATGGTGGTGACGGTGACACTCTCGATCTGGTCGTAGCTGATGTTGTGTCCTGTCACGGTTTTCAGCAGACACGAAATGTGTGTGTGTGTCAGCGCCTCGGTCGGGAAGGCCTTCATCGAACATTCGAGAATCTTGTACGAGGAACCGAGTCCGCCGATGAGCTTGTCGAGATTCCATCCCCACTCGCCGAGAGTTTCTCGACCCTGCATCGGCACCGGCTGCACCTGCTGTGCCTTCACATCCCAGCCGAAGAAGCAGTCCATGAATCCTTCCTTGCCTTCAAACACCGCTTCGGTGCCCGTGTATCCCTTCTGCGCGAGCAGCGCCGCGAAGACGCCTGCCTGCGTGGCCATCGGATCGACCGTGTTTTTCATCATGGTGAGTTTGCCCGCGGTGGGACAGCCGATGGTGTGGCTGTGTGATCCGCTGATGCCGATGGCGTTCACCATCTGGTCCACCGTCAGTCCGAGCACCTTGCCGGCGACGAGGGGCGACACGAACTGCGTGAGTGTGGCGTGATGCCATTTGCGTTCACGAATCCCCGGCACGGCGAACTCGCAGAGCCGCTGCTCGAATTCGTACGCGAGCACGATGGCGGTGATCACGTCCTTCATCGACGCGCCCACACGCTCACCCGCCGCAAGCGCCGCGGGAATGATGTCGGACGGATGCGATGGATCCTCCTTCCAGTAGATGTCGTTAAAGTCGAGCGAGCGAATCATCAGCGCGTTGAGCAGCGCGGTATTCGCCGCGGGAAGCTTGTGACCGAAACCGAGCACGGTGGCCTCGGGCGTGCCGCCCATGTCGAGAAGCACGTCCTTCATCATCGTGACATCGCGCGTTCCTGTCGCGCCGTACGCGCAGCCCACGGAATCGTAGAGGTAGCGCTTCACTTCGTGCACGACGTCTGCGGGCAGATCTTCATATTTCAGGCCGACGGCATATTCGGCCATGGTGCGGGCGATAGATTTTTCCATGTGTGGTGTGGGAGTTTTGAGTGAGTGTGATTACAGGTGGAAGGCGGTGTTCACAGGAGGAACGGAGGGAACGGAGACTTTCTTTTTTGTTCCAACATGCTTGCGTGGAGTATCAAAATGTGGTGAAGGTGATTTGACGGGTGTGCACAGGAGGAACGGAGGAAACGGAGACTTTTTTTAATTTTTGAACCAACACGATTTCGTGGTGTATCGAAATGTGGTGAGGGTGATAGGACGGGTGTTCACAGGAGGAACGGAGGGAACGGAGACTTTCTTTTTTGTTCCAACATGCTTGCGTGGCGTATCAAAATGTGGTGAAGGTGATATGACGGGTGTGCACAGGAGGAACGGAGGGAACGGAGACTTTCTTGTATTTTTTGTTCCAACACGATTTTGTGGTGTACAAGAAAAGTGTGTTTGTGCTCCTCTCGTTGTGTGGGACAATTATACGAGGCGGCGGCGCACCCATTCTTCGAGGCCGCCGAGGAGGACTAATTCCTGGGCGCTCGGACCGACTGGATCGATGGAGTAGGTTTTTCCTGCCGCTTCGAGTTCGGAGAGGCGGAGGTCGATGCGGCAGTGTACGCCGGTGCGGACGGTCAACGTGTCGGTTCCGAAGCGTGCTTTGAGGTCGTTGATTAAACCCGGCGCGTCGATCACGAGAAAACCGTTGTTGAGCGCGTTGCGCTTGTAGGTTTCGTTGAAGGAGCCGGCGAGCACGAGACGGATGCCGCGGTATTTCAGCGCCGTTGCGGCCTGTTCGCGCGAGCTGCCCGTTCCGAAATTGAATCCGCCCGCGAGAATGTCGCCCTCTTGTGCGATGCTGCCGAAAGACGGATCGTAATTCTCCATCACAACGGCGGCCTGCTGCTCCGGCGTGAAGTCGTCGTTGTAGGTGTACTTCCCGGGATAGATGCCGTCGGTGTTGAGGTTGTCCTGATGACAGAAGAGGATCTCGCCCTCGATCACATCGGGGAAGCCGGCAATCACCTGCGTGCGTGTCGCGGCACCGGCTGTTTTTTCGTGTATGGCGATGGATCCGCGGATGCCGCCGGTCCCGGCCTCGTAGGGACTGTCGATATACCCCGCGATGGCCGACGCGGCCACCACGGCGGGCGACGCGAGATAGGCCTGGGACGATGCGGCGCCCATGCGGCCCTTGAAATTCCGGTTCGTGGCCGAGATGCCCACCTCCCCTTCTTCCAGAAGGCCGATGCCGAGGCCGATGCACGGACCACACCCCGGCGGAAGTTCAATGGCGCCCGCGGCGAGCAGGGCCGACCATGCGCCGTGCGCCTCGGCGTCGCGCTGCACTTCGCTCGATGCCGCCGCGATGTAGAACGACACACCCTCGGCAACCTTGCGGCCGCGCACTACATCCGCGGCCTCGATCAAATCCTCGAGGCGGCTGTTGACGCAGGACACCAGGTATGCCTTCTGAATCGGAATACGCTGGTCGCGCAGCACGGCCACGGGAGTCATGGTCTTGACGGAATTGGGTCCGGACGCAACGGGCTCGATGCTGCCGAGATCGAACTCGATGGTGCGCGCGTAGAACGCGTCGGCATCGGGCTGAAGGATGTCGTTCTCGAGCGCGTCGATGCGCGCCGTATTGATGCGCGGATGCAGGCCGCGGCCGTCGGCGTCGGAGGGAACACCCTCGAGCCCGCGTGCCGCAACCGTCGCCGCGCGCGCGCGCAGCCAGGCGATGGTGACAGCGTCGACGGGAAACACTCCCGCCATGGTGCCCCATTCGGTGGACATGTTGGCGATGGTCAACCGCTGCTCGATGGTCAGCGCGGCCACACCGTCGCCGGTGAATTCAAGGGCGTGGTTGAGCACCTCGTCCTTGCGGAAATATCCGCAGAGCGCGATGATCACATCCTTTCCACGCACGCCCGGCTTCAGCGATCCGGTGAGCCGGACACGCGCCACGGGCGGCACCTGCCACCACGTCTGACCGGTGGCCCAAATCGCTGCGGCGTCGGTGCGTACGATCGGCGTGCCGAGGCAGCCGAGTCCGCCGTACATGTTGCTGTGACTGTCGGACGCCACGGCCATGGTTCCCGGCCACGCGTAGCCCTCCTCGCACATGATCTGATGACCGATGCCGCGTCCCGCGGGATAGAAGTCCGCTCCCATCCCGCGTGCAAAGGCCTCGATCTTGGCATATTTCTCGAGGTTCTTCTCGGTGCGATTCTGCACGTCGTGATCGAGGGTCACAACCACCTGCCGCGGATTCTTCAGCGCCGTCGCGCCGATGCTGCGGAATTTCGGAATTACCGCTCCGGTATTGTCGTGCGTGAGCACATGCGCCGGCTGTATGGTTATGTAATCGCCGCTGCGCACCTCGTGTCCCTCTTCGAGACCGACGGCGTAGCGCTGCGCTATTTTTTCGATGAGATTCTGTGGCATGTGCGTGTCCTGAGTGATGGAAACAAAGGGGGTCTGTACACAGGAGAAACGGAGGAAGGGAGACTTTTTTTGTCAGCCGCGATGTGTCGCGCGGGGGACGAATCGTCGTCGGCTGTGCGCCGTCGTAGTGCCGCGGTGCCGTGTGATCGCCGCAGGAGGAAACGGAAAGGAGAGTGTCCTTCCCTCCGTTCCTCCTGCATTAACCTGCTTGCCGCGGGCGCGGCTTATTTCACGAGATCGAAGTCTATAAAATCGCAGTGGTGGAAGATGATGCTTTCGGGCAGCAGTTTTTCGCCGGCGCCTTCCTTGGAATGTGTGGCGATGACGTGCATCACTTCCGAGGGAAGCCCGTGTTTGAAGGCCAGGGCCACGCCGCTGAACGGGTGGCGGATGTGTTTGCCGAAATCCGATTTGATCGACTTCCCGTCCACGATTTCGTACTCGAAGAGTTTTCCGGCATCGGCGAGAAGCGCGCCCGCGATGAGGTAGTCGCGGTTGACGGGCGTCTTTTTCGCGCCGTGCACGGCGGTGAGCACATCGTCGACGGCGGTGCACATACGGCAGACGGCCCGCACGTGGTCGATGAAGGAGATGCTCACATTGCTCGCGAGCAGCGTGAAGGGAATCGCGCGCAGCAGGTCTTCGGTCCAGCCGCGGTACGCGATCGCCTCGTCCCAACAGGCGATGACGCCGGCGCGTATCTTTTCGTCGCTGATGTCGAGTACTTCGGGCAGCAGGCGGGGAACCAGGTCGTTCATGAAATCCTCAAATATGTGGGGAGTGGTGGGAGGTGCTGTGTTGGGAGGGCTAGGCCGCCGCACGCGTGATCAGGCGACGGACAGATCCTGATACACGCCGCGCGCGGCGCCCGCGGGGTACAGCGCGTTGCCGCCGTCGTAGCGTTCGAGGTACTCGGTCACGTCGCCGGCGCACGGCGAGGGTGTTGTGTAGATCTGCGCCATGCCTTCCTCGGCACCGCCGAGAATGGCGTCGCTGTCGAAACTGATGCCGCGCTTGCGCAGCGACAGGACGGCCTTTTTGAGATCGGCGACGGTGTACGCAAAGTGCTGCACACGCGGTCCGTGTGCGCGCACATACTCCTCGGCGGCGGAATGTTCGCTGCGGCCCGCGAGCATGGCGATCGAGAACGCCGACTTCCCTTTCCGGAAGCGAAGGAGGCGCGTGTCGTTCTCGTCCGCATCCAGCGATTCCTGCAGGGTGTACGGCGTGAACGCGATCAGCTCGCGCGCCGCCTCGAGCAGATGCGCGTGGCGGATGCGGTACAGGATGTGATCGAGGGCCTCGAATGAGGCGTACGTCTTCAGGCGCGCCTTTTTCTTCATCGCCTCGGCGATCTCGATGTCGATGGGGATTTCGATGGCGTTCGGGAAAAAGAGGTAATTGTCCGTTTTTTTCTTGCGTTCGACGTAGATGAAGGTGTCGCCCGTGTTGTGCGACTGCGTCGTGGACAGATGCCGCATGCCGTCGCGCTCGAAGGGCGCGTCCTGAATGAAGCTCGCGCCGCGGGCGCGCAGGGTCTCGGCCACGGCGTCGATGTTTTTGACGTCGAAACCGAGCGAATACACGCGGCAGCCGAACTTGCGTGTCATCTCCGCAACGCCCGCATGATCGCCATTCCCTTCCACCACGAGCAGATCGGGTTCCGATCCGCCGCCGTGTATCACCGACACGATTTCATCCGCCGTGGCAAAGTTGCTCACTTCGGCCGGACGGCGTGTCAGGAGCAGATCGAGCACCAGCGGTACACGCATGCCGGGGTGTACGGCGTACACCACAAAGCGCACTTCCGAGACCTGCTTCGAGAGGTCCCCGGGCAGCGATTTTTTGAAGTCGATGAGTTCATCCATCAATACGCGCATTCTATTTTCTCCTCCATGGGATTCTGGTTGTGGACGTCGATGCCGCCCGGGTACTCCCGTGAAGCGGATCCGGCCGCGCGGGTGTCAGCGCTGCGCGTCCGGTTCCAATCCCTCGTCCAACACAAGAATCGCGAAGATTTTGGGACCGTGCACGCCGGTCACGAGAACTTTTTCGATATCCGCCGTTTTACTCGGGCCTGTCACAAGTGTCACCGCGCTGCCGTCCCCGCCCTGCACGACGTTGGACAGGGATGCCGACCACGCCGCGAGACTCGGGTACACGGAGGCGGTGCGCACTATCGCAACATGCGCCCGGGTCAACAAAGATACGGCGCGGCTCTCATTTGCGGAACTGCGCAGGGCGATGCCGCCTTCCATGGCAAATCCCGCCAGCGCGCCTGTCAGACCCGCATCGCAGGTTTCCAGCAGTACTCTCCGCGCGTGCCGCGCTTCGGGATCCGCGCCGGTTTCGGGCAGGACATGCAGGACGCGGCCGTCGGCTCCGGATACACGCGTCTGAAGCGCGGCCATGACAGGTTCAGGTGTCGAGGGCGCGGCGGCCACGGTGGCACAGTTGTGGCGCGTGAGAAAGTCCGTGATCCACAACGCGGCGGCCGCGGCATCAGGCACACGGGCGGCCTCGCAGCCGTGTTCACGCGCGCGCTCGAGCAGCAGCGCTACCGGATCCTGCTCGGCGGCGGGCTCGATGGTGGCGAAAAGTGCGTCGAGGGCCGCTGGATCGGGTGCGGGGGCGGATCCGAAACTCAACCGGTGAAGGATATCGTCACGCGCGCTCATCCGTACGCTCCTTCCAAAGTTGCAGGAACGATTTTTCCGCCGGAAGTGGAAAACGCCGAGTGGCGGACCATACCGGTACCGACAGACCGCCCTCGCCGTCACCAAAAAGGGGCGCGGCAAAGCGGAACAGCGCGGACCCGATACGGTACAACAGCGGCGATGTCATGCCGAGGAGAAACAGACGCATGCCCAGGCGTTCGAGCGGGTGTCCGAGCCGCGACTGCACCGCCCTGCCGCGTAAGGCGAGCAGATGGTGATGCAGGTCGATACGCACCGGACACACGTCGGTGCAGGCGCCGCACAACGAACTTGCGTAGGGCAAATCCTTCGCGTGTGAAAGTCCGCGCAGCGCCGGCGTGACGATAGACCCGATCGGTCCGGAATACACCGAGCCGTAGGCATGCCCGCCGATACTGCGATAGACGGGGCAGGTGTTCATGCAGGCGCCGCAGCGGATGCAGTGCAGCACCTCGCGCAGGCGCGGATCCGCGTGCAGGCCACTGCGTCCGTTGTCGAGCACGACGATGTGCAGCTCATCGGGTCCGTCCCACTCCCCTTCCCTCCGCGGCCCGCGGATGATGTTCGTGTAACACGAGAGCCGCTGGCCCGTGGCGCTGCGCGCGAGCATCGAGAGCAGCAGCGTCAGCGAGCGCATATCGGGCACAAGTTTTTCTATGCCCATCAGCGCCACATGCACGCGGGGCAGCGTGGTGGTCATGCGCGCATTTGCCTCGTTCTCGACGATGCAGATGGCGCCGCTGTCGGCGACCGCAAAATTGACGCCCGAGATGCCGAGATCCGCGCCCAGGAATTTCTCGCGCAGAACACGCCGGGCTATGGCGGTGAGTTCCTCGGGATCGTTGGTGAAGGGAATGCCGAGCACACGCGCGAACAACGCGCCGATTTCGTCGCGCGACTTGTGCAAGGCGGGCGCCGTGATGTGCGAGGGCGGCTCCCCCGCGATCTGTACGATGTATTCGCCCAGATCCGTCTCAACGGAATCGATTCCCAACTCCGCAAGCGCCCGCCCGAGTTCGATTTCCTCCGACGTCATCGACTTCGACCTCACGGCGATGCGGGCGCCGCTTCGCCGCGCGATGTCAAGCACGATCGCCCGCGCTTCCTCGCCGCTGCGCGCGTAATGCACCACGGCTCCGGCGGCCGTGGCCTGCGTTTCAAACAGTTCGAGGTAGTGGCGCAGATGCGCCATCACGTGGCGTTTTACTTCCGCCGCCGCGTCCCGCCGTTCTTCCCAGTCGGGATAGTCGCGAATCACGTCCGCGCGTTTTTTCATCGAGGTGTCGGTGGCGCGCCGCACGTTGTGCCGCAGCGAGGCGTCGCCGATTCGTTCGCCGACAAGGGTGTGGAAACGCGCCGGAGTGAACTCGTCGTGTGTCATAGTGCCCGCTCTCCGGAGGCGAGTATGTCGGCGATGTGTACGGCGCGAAGCGGCAGGTTGCGCGCGCGCAGTATCCCGTCGATGTGCATCAGGCAGCTCGAATCCACGGCCGTCACCACCTCGGCGCCGCTGGCAACGGCATCGTCGGCCTTGTCGCGGCCCATCACGGTTGATATGCCCGCGTTCTTCACCGAGAAGGTGCCGCCGAAACCGCAGCAGACGTCGGGATGCGCCATCTCGACGAAGTCGAGTCCGCGCACGGCGCGGAGCAGCGCGCGCGGTTGATCGTGTATGCGCAGTTCCCGCAGCGCGTGACACGAATCGTGCAGGGTGACGCGTGCCTCGTACGACGCGCCCACATCGGTCACACCCAGCACGTCCACCAGAAAGGCGGTGAACTCGTGTATTCGCGGACGTATTTCCTCGAACGCGCGCCGCTCCGCCTCGGGCAGCGACAATTCGCCGCCGTACATCAACTTTGTCATGGTGACACAGGAACCGGAGGGCGCCACCACGTATTCCGCGTCGCGGAAAATCCGAATGAAGCGGGCCGCCAGACGGCGGGCCTCGTCGTGATAGCCGGTGTTGAAGGCCGGCTGCCCGCAGCAGGTCTGCCGCTCGTCGAAAACCACGCGATGCCCGAGGCGTTCGAGCACCGAAACCATGCTCAGTCCCGTGGCCGGGAAGAACTGGTCTGTGTAACACGGAAGAAAAAGTGATACAGTCACGCGTTCTGCCTCGTCGATGTGAAACGCCCGCGCTGTGCGCGGAATATCGGAGTGAACGATCCGAAAATGGGCGGTCCGCTAGTGTATGCCGCGGTTGGCGAGCCAGCGTTCGGCGTCGATGGCCGCCATGCAGCCGCTGCCCGCCGCCGATATGGCCTGGCGGTACACGCTGTCCTGCACGTCGCCGCAGGCGAACACCCCCTCGATGTTTGTGTAGGTGCTCCGCCCTTGCGGAAGCAGGTAGCCGGTTTCGTCCATGTCGAGCACGCCTTGAAAGAGCGCGGTGTTGGGCTGATGTCCGATGCCGATGAACAGCCCGTCGACGCGGAAGTCGCTGCGCTCGCCCGTGACGGTGTTCCGCAGCACGAGATGTGTCATGCGCCGCACGCCGTTATCCTCGACGCCCACGACGTCTTCCACGGTGTTGTTCCAGAGGAACTCGATTTTCGGATTTGTGAGCGCGCGCTCCTGCATCACCTTCGATGCGCGCAGAGCGTCGCGCCGATGAATGATGGTGACCTTCGACGCGAATTTGGTGAGGTAATGCGCCTCCTCGATGGCGGTATCGCCTCCGCCAACAACGGCAACTTCCTGATTGCGGAAAAAGAATCCGTCGCAGGTGGCGCAGGCCGAGACGCCGTAGCCCATGAAGCGCGATTCTCCTTCGAGTCCGAGCAGTTTGGCCGATGCGCCCGTGGCGACGATGACGGCATCGGCGGTGTACACGGCCTCGTCGACGGTGATGCGGAATGGATGCGAGGAAAAATCGACGGAGGTGACCATCTCGAAACGGGATTCGGCTCCGAATCGTGTCGCCTGCGTGCGCATGTCGTCCATCAATTTCGGACCCATGATTCCCTCGGGGAAGCCGGGGAAATTCTCGACTTCGGTCGTGATCGTCAACTGTCCGCCGGGCTGGCTGCCTTCGAAGATGAGCGGAGTGAGGTTTGCGCGCGCCGCGTACAGAGCCGCTGTGAGTCCGGCCGGACCCGATCCGATGATGATGACTTTCCGATGTTCCATGATGTTCTTCTCTTTGTGAATCCAAATAACCAACTGCGAATTATTGCAAATGTATGATGCCAACCTCTATGAAACGATTCCCGTCCGAAGCTCCACAAGCGGTATCAGCGAAGCTCAAGTTCGCTCTCCGGCTGTCCCGCTGTCCCGCTCTCCCGCTGTCCCGCTCTCCCGCTGTCCCGCTCTCCTGCTGTCCCGTCGCGCTTCGACTACGCTCAGCGTGACACTATTTCGTTGTTCCGCTCCCGCTGTCCCGCTGTCCGATTCCCGCAGCAGCCACCGCGCATTGCGCCTCATCCCCGCGGCCTTCGCGCGCATCACGGGTGTGCCTGCAAACGCGCGGACGAACTCCTGCTCGTCAATATCGGCGAGCCAGTCGAGCGAGGGCAGCGTTGTGGCAGCGCGCGGACGCAAGTCGTCGTGCTGTGTCTCGGATGCGAAACGATTCCAGGGACACACTTCCTGGCAGATGTCGCAGCCGAACACCCAGTTGCGGAAATCCGTGTGTTCGAGTTCCGGCATCACCGGGTCGCGCAGTTCTATCGTGAGATACGGAATGCACGCGCGCGCATCGAGCACGTACGGCTCGGGGATGGCGTGTGTGGGACAGGCGTCGATACACGCGGTGCAGGTACCGCAATGATCGACCGCCGGCGCATCGTACTCGAACGCGGCGGTGGTAAGCACGGCGGCGAGGAAAAACCAGGATCCCTGCGTGCGCGAAATGAGATTGGTGTGTTTGCCGATCCATCCTAGTCCCGCGCGCACAGCCCAGGCCTTTTCCAATACCGGACCGCTGTCCACAAAACTGCGGGATCGGGCTTCGGGATCAATGTGCTGTATCGCCGCCTCGACCTTCCGCAGCATGCGGCGCAGCACACGATGGTAATCGCGGCCGCGCGCGTATCGTGCAATTTTGCCCCGCCGCGTCGGCGCCTCCGCCTCTTCCCCGCCGTGCAGATAGGTGCAACTCACCACGATGACAGAACGCGCGCCGGGGAGAACCTCGCGCGGATCACAGCGCCGAGTCACGTCGCGCGCAAGCCACGCCATGCCCGCATGGTGTCCGCGTCGCAACCACTCCTCGAGTCGCGCGCGCTCCTCGACAAGTGCCTCCGCGCGTGCTATCCCGACCTGTGTGAATCCGGCCTGCAGAGCCGCGGTTTTCACCGCGACGGTGGCTGCGGCTGTGTCTACCACGAGGGCTCCGCCGCTGTGTCGGGCGTGCGTAGATACAGCGTGCCGTCCTCCACGCGTACTTCAAAGGTGCGGACGCGGCCGCTCGCCTGCACCGCGCAGCCGGTGCGCAGATCGTAGGTCCACCCGTGCATGGGACAGGTTACCTGCGTGCCCATCACGAGCCCTTCGGCAAGTACCGGGGCGTGCTGATGCGGGCAGACGTTCGAGATGGCAAAGTACTCCGCGCCCACGCGGAACACGGCGATTTCGTGTCCGCGTACCTCTCGGACCATCGGCCGCTTCTCTCGCACATCGTCGGTCTTGCCGAGCTTGATCCACTGCGCTGTTGTCTGATCCGTATTCTCAGTGTCCACGTCGGTTCCTCACAACACGTCCTCCACACCACCGCTCTTTTCAATACGGAAGCCCTTGATGTCGCGGGTGATACGTGCCGCTTCCACTCCCGGATCATGCTCGAAGACGAGCACATCGCCGCGTGTGGCCGCGGTGTCGAGGATGTGTTTCTTTTCCTGTAGAGTCACGTAGGGCTGCAGATCGTAGCCCATGATGTAAGGCGCGGGCACATGCGCCGACATCGGCACCAGATCCGCGCAGTACACGAGTGAGCGCGCGCCGTCGGTCAATTCGACGAGCTGCTGCCCGAAGGTGTGCCCGTTCACCACACGGAGAAACAGGCCCGGAAAAAGTTCCGTGTCGCCGTCGAGCAGGGCGAGTTTCTCGTGCTCGCGCAAGGGCAGATAGTTGTCGGGGATGTAGCTGGCCTTGTCGCGGTCCGACGGCGCGAGCGCCCATTCCCACTGCACACGCTGCACGTAATGCGTGGCCTGCGGGAAGGTCAGCAGCAGACCCTCATCGCCGCGCTGCACCGCGCCGCCCACGTGATCGAAGTGCAGATGTGTCAGAATCACATCGGTGACATCGGCGGGTGTAAGACCCGCGGCGGCCAGTTGTCCCTCGAGTGTGTAGGTCGCGAAATCCAGCGCGAAGATCTCGCGGAATTTGGCGGAGTCCTTCGTGCCGACGCCTGTATCGACGAGGATGACGCGGTCGCCGTGACGGATCAGCAGCACACGCATCGTCATCGCGATGCGGTTCTGTGCGTCCGGCGGATTGGTCCTCTCCCACAGCGTCTTCGGGACAACGCCGAACATGGCGCCGCCGTCGAGCCGCAGGTCGCCCGCGCGAAGGGATGAGACGGTGAAACTGCCGAACTGTGTCTGCTGCATGGTATCCTCTCACAAATGGAAGAGGCCTGTTCGGAAAAACAGACCTCTTTCTCTGAAATATGCGGGACGCGGGTTCAGCGGCCGATACCGTTCAGATACTCGACCTTGGCGTTCAACTGCTCCTTGGATTCGACATGTTTCGGATCCGGGAGGCAGCAGTCCACCGGACACACTGCCGCGCACTGCGGTTCGTCGTGGAAGGTCTCGCACTCGGTGCACTTGTCGGGAACGATGTAGAAGAAGTCCGACGACCAGAAGCCTGTTGCGCCCGTCGGGGAGGCATCGTTGGCGCCGAAGGTGGTGCCGCCGAGCGTCCAGGTCGCACCGCCTTCATAGATGGCCGTGTTCGGGCACTCGGGCTCGCAGGCGCCGCAGTTGATGCATTCCTCTGTGATATAGATTGCCATGAAAACCTCCGTGAGACTGGTATGAATCAGGAAACGCTGTTGTCAACCAGGTGTATGGTCGGTGCGTTGTTGGAATCGAAGGAAAGGATGCCGCGCGCCGACTGATCGAACGCGGCCGCGTGTGTTTCGAAGACGGGGAGCAGTGTCGCGAGATCCACGCGCCGATGCAGCGGCGCGTATGGACGCAGTTTCGGGAGGGCTTTGTCGAAAAGACTGCGCGCCCCCGTGAAGTTGCCGTGTGATGCGTGGTAGTATCCCACTGCGACCTGTATCATTCCCTGATAAAACAGCTTGTCGTGGCCGATGGTGTCCATCCACAGTTCTTCCCAGCAGTCATGGCATTCGAAAAAGTCATGGGCGTTGAAATGGGCTACACCTTCGAGAAACAGATCGTGCATAGAGGCAACTCGTCGTTCAACATACAAAGGGGGTCGGGAACATCCAAAATGGGCGTTCCCGACCCCGCAGCGACACGCTTCCCTTACTCCGGCAGCACCCTGCCGAACTCCACAATCAGATCCTCGCCCTCCTTCCGGAAGCCACCGAACTCGCCCGTGCGGGCGTCGTACAGGATGTTGGACCACCGGTTGAGCACGTATCCCACACGCCGGTAGGACTGTGTATCGAACAACAACAGAAACGCGCCTGTGGGTCGGCTTCCCGGATTCTCCTGATATATCACGCCCAGGAGATGCTCTCCGAGTCGCGCAAGCCCGGGAGTGAAGCGCAAGATGGGCAGAGCACGTATCATCCGAACCCGCCACTCGTCGTCGGTGATGTCCGACGTGTAATCGAAGGGCTGGAGTTGCTCGATGACACTGCGAAAGGGATATCCCGCCAACGGATACTTCCGCCCCCTGCCGGAATCGT